>JANWIB010000168.1 GCA_025450155.1 Sphingobacteriaceae bacterium | reverse complement strand
GTGCTGACATTGACATTAAATGCACAAAATGCTCCCGAACTGCGTGTAAGCCGCTCGTACCAGGAAATGTTTGAGCATTATGACAAAACTTCGCAGAAGGATAAAAAGTTAAAAGAAGCGGTACAATTTGTTAAACAAAAGTTAGACTCGGCAAAATGGTTTATTGATGCGATTAAACAGCGCCAGCAAACCCTACTAAAAACCATGAATGCCATTATGAATTACCAGTATGACTATTTTTTAACTGGTGATGAGCGGAACTTAAGGCCAATGATTCTGAAAGACATTGCAGATAAAATTGATATGGATATTTCAACCGTTTCCCGGGTGGCTAATTCTAAATATGTTCAAACCGAATTTGGTACTTTTCTTTTAAAATCTTTCTTCTCTGAAGCTATACAAACAGAAAGTGGTGAAGAGGTCTCCAATAAAGAAGTAAAGAAAATACTGGAAGAATGCATTGGCAAAGAAGATAAGCGCCACCCCCTTGCAGACGAAAAACTGACCGAGATATTAAAAGATAAGGGTTATAATATTGCCCGAAGGACTGTAGCTAAATACCGGGAGGCTATGAATATTCCGGTAGCACGGCTACGAAAAGAACTTTAAACAAAAAAGGTGTAAAATCACCTGCACCTGAGAATATTGAGCGTACTAACTATTCTTTAATGAACTTCTAAGCCAATGGCTTTGGCAATTACAATAATTTTGCTTAGCCAGCTTTGCAAAAGCATCCCTTTTCCTTTTGGGTATCTGATGGTAAGTAAAAATTCTCTTTGATTAAGATTATTTGTAGATGGAAGCTCATAATTAAAGCCATCGTTCAAATATTTACCGAAATCGTACTCTAAAATAACAGAAGCTGCTTTTATATTAGTGGAAGTCCATTCAGATTGCTCATACAACTCCAATACTCCCCGCTCAGTACGCCCTAACAATGCCGCAAAATCTGCTGCGGATAATCCGTTAGACTGTGCAACCTCTTTTACAATCTTGCCAAAATGCATCTATTTAATTTTCTTAGTAAATGTTAATCTTTCCTTGTTCGCATAACAAGGAGAAAAAGTTACAATCACTTGCAAGTTTTTCTATAAAAGATTCATTTGCTGAAGTTTACCGATGCATCATTTTTTAAACAAAGAAGGGGGGGATCGAATAATTCAGGGATTACGGGGGCTATTGACTGGTTTATTTTTTTATGATTACTTCCCAATCTTGCGGTTTTTGTAAAAGGTTAAACCCAACATCATCTTGAAGTCGTTTTATATTTAAACGGCAACTGGTACCATTTAGCATGAGATTATCAATAGAAATATCTTCGAGATACGCGGGTAATTGTGGTTTATTGAAAATAATGGTTTTAGTAATTGCATTAATTTCAACTTTGAAACAGGCTTGCAATAACATAAATACGACTGCCACAGACCAAGCCTGAGGCGAACAGGCAACCGGATAAGCAGTTGGCCCTTCGCTTGACCGGCGATCAAAACCGCAGTATAATTCGGGTAAACGTTGAAGGTTAATAAATAACGAAGCATTAAATATCACCTCCATAATCCTCAATACATGTTCCTGAAACCCATACAGTGATAACCCATAGGCAATTAGTGCATTGTCATGCGGCCATACCGATCCGTTATGATAAGACATCGGATTATATTTTAACTCTTTAGCAGAAAGGGTCCTAATACCCCATCCACTAAACATCTCCTTACTAAGTAGTGTATCTGCCAGTTTCTTTGCTTTATCTTCATCGGCAATCTTAGTAAATAAACAATGGCCCGGATTGGAAGAGACTACGCTGCAAGGGCGTTTTTTACCATCGAGCGCTAATACAAAGCAATTTAACTTGTCATCCCAAAATCTTTCATTAAATAGTTTCTTCAATTTTTCTGCTTCATCCACTAATTGTATTGAAAAATCTTCTTCTCCTAATGCCTTTGCCATCATTCCGGCATATTTTTTTGCTCCATACACATAGCCTAGAACCTCGCATAAAGCAATTGGAGGTTCTGCAAGAAGACCATCTTCGTACATAATGGAATCGAATGAATCTTTCCAACCCTGATTGGTAAGTCCATTCTCAGCTTTGTGTTGATATTCTACAAAGCCATCTTTATCCAAATCACCATACTCATCAATCCAATAGATTGCGGCTTTAATATTGAGCCATATTTTCTTAATCAGCTCAACATCGGCAGTCCGTTCATAATACATACCGGCAAGCATGATAAACAAAGGTGTAGCGTCAATCGTTCCATAATATTGTTTAAATGGAATTTCGCCCGTATTAGCCATCTCGCCAGAACGAGCTTCGTGCAATATTTTACCGGGCTCGGCATCTTTCCCTGGTATTAATTCAGTAGCCTGTTTACTTGCCAGGAACAATAACACATTTTTACTTATCCCTGGTGCCAGCCATAGAGTTTCCATTGCCGTAATAATTCCATCACGACCAAAGGGTGTGTTATACCAGGGAACACCTGCATATGGATATTGCCCCTGATCTGTCCAAGCCAAAAGAGATAACAGATCTACCTTAGAACGATTTATCCAATGATTAAACTGCTCGTTGGAGGTATGAATATTGGCAAAGAATGATCGGTTATTATTAAGTTCCGTTTGTATAGATGCTTTTGCTTCAAAGTAACTGATAACCGGGTGGGTATGCTCGCCTGTTATAAAACGTATAGAATAACAAATGGTAACCGGTGTATTAGGTGTAAGTTTAATAGCAAATTTGGCCCGATCATTTTTCAAGGTAAAATCTATATCGGTATCAAAAGTAATAATGCTTTGTCTTTTTATTCCATCTTGACCTTCATAGTGCAAGGTGCAACACTTTTCATTATTACACTTATAGGTTACTTTATTTGCCTCTACCTGCCTTTTAATTCCTCTTATTTCAAAAATATCTTTAAAATCTCCATAAAAAGATAGACTGAGGTCAAACCAGCTTTCTTTTTCCCCAAAATGCAGGCATTTGATTTCTTCATAATACGCACCCTCCCGCACAAATTGATTACGTGAAATATGCACCGTATTATCAACTACATTGCAACTTTCTAAAACAGGGTTGGTTAAATCAACGGAAAGGATATCATTATCTTCTTTAATGGTGCTGCTTAACAAAAGCGGCTTTTGCCCATTAATGGTCAATATCAGTTTATTTAAAAAACGAGTTCCATCATGATAAATACCATGCAACATCTTTCCATGTGGGTAAATATTTCCCCAGCGATCAAAAATTGCAAACGTATTCGAATGGTTAAGGATGTTAACTGCCTCATACGCATTCACAGCCTCCGGAGAAATGTGAAATATATCCTCTTCGGATTGGGCTAATTCTTCGGCATGCATATTTATAGTTTTTTAACGCTTTTACACTACTTTTTTTATCTTATTTCCCGTTGATGAGGATCTGATCGCTAATGGTTTTAATTTTCCGTTCTTTTTATTCTGATTATTCTGGATGATTGAAGAATATACATGAAGATAATCTTTCGCCATTCGGGATGTAGTAAATCTATCTTCGAATACTTTTCGCACTAATGCCCTTGGAATTTGATTAATTTTGGATACGGCAACGACTGCTTCTGCTACCGATTGGACTATAAATCCGCTTTTTCCTTCATCAATTACTTCAGGAACAGACCCATTTCTAAAGGCAATAACCGGTGTACCGCACGCCATGGATTCAATCATTACTAAACCGAAGGGTTCTGCCCAATTTATCGGAAAAAGCAAGGCCCTGGCTTTACCCAAAAATTCTGTTTTTTGATCCTCATCTATTTCGCCGATAAACTCTACAAGCGGATGGTTGAGTAGGGGTTTAATTTGACTTGTAAAATAAAACTCATCCACCTTATCTACTTTAGCAGCTATCTTTATTCTACACTTTGAAGCAATAGCAATTTCTATTGCCCGATCAATTCCTTTTTCCGGCGAAACCCTTCCAAGAAAAGCAAGATAATTACCATCGCCCTTTCCGGGATGATAAAGATTTGGAGGAAGGCCATGATATACCGTCCCCATCCAATTAACATAGGGTAAAGGGGTTCGCTGATTATTAGAGATGGAAATCAGTTTTTGCGAAGAGAACTTCTTATAAATATATTGCAGATCAGGAATATCTAACCTTCCGTGTAAGGTAGTTACACTTGGAACTTTGAGTTGACTGGTAAACGGAAAATGCAGATAATCAGTATGAAAATGGAGTATATCAAAATCATGGGCCCGGTCAATCACTTCCTGCATCTGAACAATATGATGCGCCAGCGGATCAACACATGATTTATTTAACCTCAACCCTTCGTCTACATGTGATATCAACCTTGCTTTAGTAATTGAATCCCCGGAGGCAAATAAAGTCACTTCATTTCCCTGTCTAATTAATTCTTCCGTTAAATAATGAACTATTCTCTCCGTTCCACCATACAGTTTGGGCGGAACCGACTCGTATAGTGGAGCTATTTGCGCTATCTTCATAACTTTAAAATAAGTTGTATACCAAACAAGATCGGTACGAGTATGCATAATTTGATTATACCCCGTTCCCGTATTTAAAGCAACTTATTAAGTCTGGAAAAGTTTAAAAATTATGAAGATTTGATTATTTTGACTATTGGAGGGTACACCAAATAATGATTAAAGTGTTTTTATATTGATTTTAGATTTAAGAATTACGATTTTAGATTATAATAAAGTAACAATCAATTAGTTGATAAGGTAATAGTAGGGTACGTTTTCAGTTTAACATAAAAAGCGTTAATTAAATAGCATGGCTACCTTTTTTGAAATTATAAAGTCTGACAAACCCGTATTAGTAGATTTTTCGGCAGAATGGTGTGGCCCTTGTAAGATGATGGCCCCTATTTTAGAACAACTAAAAGGCATGATTGGCGATAGTGCCACCATACTTAAAGTAGATGTAGATAAAAACCCTGCAGTAGCAAGTGCTTACAATATTCAAGGCGTTCCAACATTAATATTATTTAAAAGCGGAGAAACAAAGTGGCGACAATCGGGAGTCATGCAGGCTAATCAACTAAAGACAATTATTGAAACACACACCTGATTTTGAACCAGAAAATCCTCTCTCAATACACAAAAGTCCCTTTATGACTTTAATCATCATGTAAACTCATTTTTTAACCGCACCTTTGTTTCTGCAAAATCAATTTATGGAAGTATTAGGTTATATCGCCTCGGCATTAATTGGAATTTCTTTAGGATTAATTGGCGGCGGCGGCTCCATCCTTACCGTTCCGGTTATGGTGTATCTTTTTGGCATACAACCTTTACTCGCCACCTCCTACTCACTTTTTATTGTCGGTTCCACCAGCCTTATCGGAGCATTTAATAATTACAGAAAAGGGTTAGTGAATATGAAAGCAGTACTCCTTTTCGGAATAACCTCCATTATTACCGTTTTTATAACCCGAAGATTTATTGTTTCGGCAATTCCAAAAAATATTGTGACCATTGGTGGATTTACTATTACTGAATCTTTTCTAACAATGATGCTCTTTGCCTTATTGATGTTAATTGCCTCCATAAGCATGATTAGAAATAAAAATAAAACTACCCCTCTGGAAAAAGAGTATCCAGAATCTATAATTTTTTTCGAGCTATTAGGTTATGGCATTGGCATTGGTTTAGTAACTGGCTTATTAGGTGCCGGAGGTGGTTTTTTATTAATCCCAGCTTTGGTATTACTCATCAAATTGCCCATGAACAAAGCTATTGGAACCTCCTTATTAATTATTGCACTAAATTCACTTATTGGATTTATCGGTGATATTGGGCATTTCCGCATTGACTGGTATTTCCTTATAAAAACTACATGTATTGCTACCATCGGAATTTTCATCGGCGGATTGATAAGCAGAAAAATACCGGGAGAAAAACTAAAAAAAGGTTTTGGTTGGTTTATATTTATCATGGGTACATATATTATTATAAAAGAGATTTTAAGGTAATCGAACTGTAAAGAAATAGCGAACTTTGTATTATAAAAATTGAGTCATGATCATCGAACAAATTTATACCGGATGTTTAGCCCAAGGTGCTTATTATATTCAATCTGCAAGTGAAGTTGCGATAATCGACCCGTTGCGGGAAGTAAGCCCATATATTGAAAAGGCAGAAGCTAACGCGGCAAAAATCAAGTATGTATTTGAAACACATTTTCACGCAGATTTCGTTTCCGGTCACGTTGATCTTTCAAAGCAAACAGGGGCGCCCATTGTATATGGCCCTAATGCCAATCCAAGTTTCGAAGCCCACATCGCTAAGGATAATGAAGAATTTAAAATCGGAAATATTACCATGAAAGTGCTTCATACTCCCGGGCATACGATGGAATCTACCTGCTATCTTTTGATTGACGAGAAAGGAAAAGAAACTGCTTTATTTTCGGGAGATACCCTGTTCATCGGAGACGTGGGCCGCCCGGACCTGGCACAAAAAGCCACAAATATGACCCAGGAAGACCTGGCGGGAATTTTATTTGACTCACTACGAAATAAAATTATGCCCTTAAATGATGATATTATGGTGTACCCTGCTCATGGTGCAGGTTCTTCTTGTGGTAAAAACATCAGTAACGAAACAACAGATACGTTGGGAAATCAAAAAAAATACAATTACGCGTTGCGGGCAAACATGACACGCAAGGAGTTTATTAAAGAGGTGACTTTTGGTTTAACCCCGCCACCGGCATACTTCCCCCTAAATGTGAAACTAAACCAGGAGGGTTACGAAAGTTTTGAAGATGTTATGAAAAAAGGAACACATGCATTAGATCCAGAAGCTTTTGAAGCTGTAGCGAATGAAACCGGAGCTATTTTATTAGACACCCGCGACCCTCAAACGTTTGCACAAGGATTCGTTCCCAACTCGGTAAACATCGGTATTGATGGCAATTTCGCTCCATGGATAGGCACCCTTATTCCTGATATCAAGCAGAAGATTCTGATCATTGCCGATCAAGGCCGCGAAGAAGAAGTGGTAACCCGCCTTGCCCGGGTAGGGTTTGATTATGCCATAGGATACTTAAAAGGTGGAATAAACGCATGGAAAGCGGCAGGCAAAGAAGTGGATCAGATCGAGTCAGTAACTCCTGAAGAATTGGCTAAACGGATGCAAGGAGGAACTAAAGTAAACATTCTGGATGTTCGCAAGAATACAGAATATGATATCGGGCACCTAAACCAAGCGGAAAATATGGCTTTAGATTATATCAACGATAATATGGCCCAGGTAGATAAAAACAAAACTTATTATGTGCATTGTGGGGTCGGGTATCGCTCTATGATTTTTAATTCCATTCTTCGGGCCCGCGGTTACGATAAACTGATTGATGTTAAAGGAGGCTTTAAAGCCTTAAAAGAATCCGGAAAATTTGATATCAGTCCTTATGTTTATCCGAGTACAATATGATAATCTGGGTGAAATAAAAAATCCCCATAAATTAGTTCAATTTACAAGGATTATTCTATTCTAAGGAAGTGCGCCCACCTGGGCTCGAACCAGGGACCAAAAGATTATGAGTCTTCTACTCTAACCAACTGAGCTATGGGCGCTATTGATTTATGGGAGTGCAATTTTACGGAATTGTATTGAAATTCAAAAATCAGATTAAAAACCACTGAAAATTATCAGGCTTCTACCACCATGCCATGCTTAATTTCCTCTTGTGGCACTGTAATAAATAGCAAGCTTCACGTTTTCCATATAACTAAATTTGTTAGATCCAAAGCCCTTATCCCCTTAAAAAGCTAACATGACTCCGTTTAATCAATTTTCTTCTTAAGATATGGCACTTTATTTACGCTGCTTTCCCAATATTTGCACTTTAAGTACATAAAAAATGAAGACTATTAAAAATATCATTTTCGATTATGGCAATGTCATTTTCATGATTGATTTTAAAAAAACACAACACACGTTTACCGAATTAGGGATAGAAAACGTGGAGCGTTTTTTTGCCCATACGGGTCATGCCCCTTTATTTGATGAATTTGAAAAAGGAAACATTTCATCGGCGGAATTTCGGGATGGAATTCGTAACATAACGAATGCTCCGGGTTTAACGGATGAAGAAATTGACCGGGCCTGGAATACCTTGTTGCTTGGGGTTACGCCGGTAAATCATCAAATTTTATTAGAAGCGAAGAAAAACTACCGCACGTTCTTGTTAAGCAACAATAACGAAATTCATTATAACTGGATTATGGAATATTTAAAGAGGGAACACCAGGTAGAATCTAATGCTATATTTTTTGAAAAGGACTATTATTCTCATTTAATGCATATGAGAAAACCCAATGCTGATATTTTTGAATACGTTTTGCAAGAGAACAATCTCCTGCCAGAAGAATCTCTTTTTATAGACGATAGCCCCCAACATTTAAAAACTGCAAAAGAACTGGGCTTTCAAACACACTTAATGAAACCTGATGATTCTTTAGAAAATTTCATGTATCGTTCAGGACTATTGAAGCAGGGGTTGGAGAAATCATGAATCAGAAACAAAGCAAAACTGCCTTTGTTAATAAATCATGAGAAATTATCAAACCGTGGTGGAAGCGCTTAATGATTTAAAGCAACGTGGCTTCACACTCGATTTTAACCTGGCAAACAGTGGCGTTCAAAACAAGCAGAAAAATCTCTTTCTAAGTCCCAATGATTTTGAGATCAGCGAGGTTTATCGGTTTGAAGGGGAAACAGATCCGGCAGATGCGGCCATTATATATGCCATAGAATCAAGCAAATATCATGTAAAAGGAGTTTTTGTAGACGGTTATGGCGTGTATTCGAACGATGTAAGTGAAGCGCTGCTCAAAAAATTAAGGACTCATCAATAAAAAATTTCAAAAAAATAATACCATGCCAAAATATGTCATTGAAAGGGAAATTCCCGGTGCAGGCAAACTAACTGCCGAACAACTTAAAGCCATTTCTCAAACTTCTTGTGGAGTTTT
>JANWIB010000167.1 GCA_025450155.1 Sphingobacteriaceae bacterium | reverse complement strand
TTATACTTCTCCGCATCTAAAAAATTTCAGAGAACGCATACGCATCAATGGAGAAATGATCTCGGAAAAAGAGGTTGTAAATTTTGTAAACGAGCAGAAAAGAAACATCGAAGCAATAGAACCCTCTTTTTTTGAAGTAACCGTTGCCATGGCTTTTGATCACTTTGTAAGACACAACGTAGCTATCGCAGTAATTGAAGTAGGTTTGGGAGGAAGGTTAGATTCAACCAATGTAATCACTCCCCTTCTGTCGGTGATAACGAATATCGGTTATGACCACATGAATATTCTGGGGAATACCTTACCTGAAATTGCTTCGGAAAAAGCAGGAATAATAAAACCCGGCATTCCGGTGGTTATCGGAAAACGACAACAAGAAGTTGAAAAGGTATTTTTAAAAAAGGCTAAAGAAACAAATTCGGATATTGTTTTTGCATCTGATGAATGGGTTATTGAGAAGCAAGAGACAAGAGAAGAGAACCAAGACACAAGAAGCAAGACACAGGAACGAAGACACAAGAAGCAGGAGGGCGAAACGTTTTTAGACGTAAGTATTCAATCCAACCTTACAACCTTACAACCTTACAACCTTTCAACTTTACAGCTCGATCTCACCGGCTCTTATCAGCTTAAAAATCTGGAAACGGTATTAAGTTCGGTAGAGCAACTTCGGAAACATGGTTTTACTATTTCGGATAATCATATCTCCGCGGCTTTAAAACACGTAAGGGCGCTTACCGGATTAATGGGGAGATGGCAGAATCTCAGTCAGCATCCCTTAATTATTTGCGATACCGGACACAATGAGGATGGAATACGCGAAGTAGTTAAAAATATCAAAGCCACACCACATCAAAATCTTCACATGGTAATTGGAATGGTGAAAGATAAGGACATCAAAAAAATGCTTTCATTACTGCCTAAAAATGCTACTTACTATTTCTGTAAACCGGATATAGAGCGGGGAAAAGAAGCTGAAGAATTAGCTCATGAGGCCTTGAAATTCACCTTAAGGGGTAAGGCCTATCCTTCTATTAAAGCGGCCTTGGAAACTGCCAAAGCAAATGCAAAAAAAGAAGACTTAATTTTTGTTGGTGGAAGTACATTTGTTGTAGCTGAAGTTGTATGAAATGGTTCAAAAGATTTGACCACTGGCTTATGGATTTACCATACGCCTATAATTTCCCATTCCCCATAAAGTATTTATTAGAATTGCTAGTTCTGATAATCTCGTCGCTGTTATTTCCAATACTTATCGTTCAATTAATTATTGGCCTGTTTAACAATAAAACTTTTAACAAAGGATATTTGATGTATTTGCAATCCATTGAAGGAACAATGTTTTTTTGCTACAATAATCGTAAAACAAGTATTCATTTTATTGAACAAGAAATCATTCCAAAGCTTTCTCCAGAAATTAAAATCATTTTTGTTAATGGACGAAAACTCCAAACAGAATATAATACTGGATATCTGTCTCATGCACTATACCAAATCAAAAGAACAGTCGGGTTTCCTTACCTGTTAAAGGTAGTAGATGGAAAAATGGCAGATTATTCTATTAATAAAGAGCTTTTTGATATCATAAACAAGAGAAAGAATAAGAACATTTATATAGATCAATTAATGGATAGAATAAACGCTTTTTATAGTTCTTCATATTAATTGAAGCAAATTTCTTCAAGAAAACTACCCAGAGCTATTCAGTAATCTTAAATTCACAAACAGCTGTAAATGGCTTGCAGTCAAACGTATAAACTATATTATCATGTAGTTTTATTGTTATTATACCCAAATTTAAAAGCGTATACGTTTTACCAGATTGATCAAACTTGATGTATTGATAAACTACTACAGAATCCTTTTTTTTAATCATTATAAATGGGTTTAGTGCATAAGATAATCGCCAATCTTCTTTTTGATGAAAAGCGATTTTTCTGCGTTCCCCCACTTGCATTTTTTTAATATTTTCTATAATAACTGGTGATTTTCTAATATAATCAGCCGATAAGAACAAAGTGTCCCCATTTCCAAAACAATAGTGACGTAAAATTTCTGCCCCTTCGGGTGATACGAACATTCCACCGCCTATTATGCATGACACAATAACTCTTTTGTAAAAAAAGACTATTAAACTCAACATGAAAGAGATAAACATGATGTGTCTTAACTTCATCTTTTTATTTTTAATGCTCTAATCAGAATATCAATTTTAGTTAATGTCTTAAAGCTACCCATCCTTAAAGTAACATTTACTTTTAGATAAAAATCGACTTTCTGATTTTATTAAAAAACTTTACGAACTTCGGCTCAATATTTATACTTTAAACGTCTATTTTAAATAGCAATAAAAACAAAATGGCTTCAAAAGATAAAACGAATAAAGACGAAGTTTTCAGAGAAGAAATAAATAAGGCATCAGATTTTAAGTTCGGGAGTAAAGTAGCCAGTGTTTTTGACGACATGGTGAGCCGTTCTGTTCCTTATTACGGAGAGATTCAACGGATGACTGCCGAACTGGCGGCTGATCATGTACAAGAAGGTACAGATGTATATGATTTGGGATGTTCTACCGGAACCACCATGATTGGATTGAACACCTTAGTTCCGGAAAATATTCGATTTATAGGCATTGACGATTCGGTACAAATGCTGGAAAAGTGTGACTCTAAACTAAAAGAAGCCGGATTTAAACGGCCCTACGATTTGAGAGTGGCTGATTTAAACGTAGGCGTTGAAATCAAAAATGCTTCGGTAGTGGTACTTTGCTTAACGCTACAATTTATTCGCCCAATTTTTAGAGATAAATTATTAAAGACGATTGTAGACGGATTGGTTCCCGGAGGTGCATTAATCTTAGTTGAGAAAATTTTAGCTGAGGAAAGCAAATACAATCGCGATTTTATTAAATATTACTATGACTATAAACGTCGTAATCAGTACAGTGAAATGGAAATTTCTCAAAAAAGAGAGGCGCTTGAAAACGTATTAATCCCATATAAATTAAGCGAAAACATACACATGCTTCGCGAAGCAGGCTTTGAGCATTGCGAAACCTTCTTCAAATGGTATAACTTTACCGGAATTATCGCTACTAAAAAATAGACAATGATCTCGATAGGAAATTTCTTTTTTAAATACAGAAATACACTTTTTATATTCCTTTACCTGGCATTGTTCATTCCCTCGCCTTTGCTATTTTCCTCCGAAGCTTTTGGGGAGAAATATTATCTCTATCCCATAATATCCGGATTATTGATTACCATTTATGGACAGGTAATCCGTGGAGCAACTATCGGCTTGGCCTACATTGTTCGGGGGGGAAAAGACAAAAAAGTTTACGCCGATGATTTGGTAACAGAAGGAATCTTTAACCATTGCCGAAATCCCTTATATGTTGGCAATATACTGATGTTATTGGGCGTCGGAATACTTTCTAACTCTTTAATTTATGTAGGAGTAATTATCCCCCTTTTTTTACTCATCTACCAGGCTATTGTTTTAGCAGAGGAAAATTTTCTACGAAAAAAATTCGGAATACAATTTGACGAATATTGCAGCCATGTCAGCAGGTGGTGGATCAGTTTTAAAGGTATAGGGAAGACGTTTAAAAGCATGAAATTCAATTTAAACCGATGGATTCTTAAAGAATACAATACACAATTTATATGGATGGGTGGTATTGCCCTGCTTCTGTTAAGATACCCGCAAATTACAGGTACCGATACGAATTTCAGAAATATCCTGATTGCTGTTATTTTAAGCATTCTTGCCTTAGGATACATCTTGGTAAGGTATTTAAAGAAATCAGGCAAAATGGTAGAATAATATAGTAAAGTATTACAACAAAAAAGCAGCTTATTGAGCTGCTTTTTTGTTGTCTTCTATTTCCAGTTCCGTTGATGAAGTAGGCTTCTTCCACAAATAGTAAATCGGCAATCCAATCAATACAATAATTAATCCCGGCCAAGTGAAATTCGGTTTGTAAATGATCAAAAGGGTACAAAATGTCAATCCCATAATGATATATAAAACAGGTAAAATGGGGTAACCTATGGCTTTATAAGGACGCTCTGCATCGGGCCTTTTAACCCGAAGGATATAAATACCAATAATAGTAAGCACATAAAAAATTACTACTACAAAAGAAATCATATCCAACAAATCGCCATACTTTCCGCTTAAGCATAAAACAGAAGCAACAGCACACTGAATCCACAACCCAAATTCCGGCACAGCATGTTTATTTAAATTCGCTGTTTTTTTGAAAAACAAGCCATCTTTAGCCATCGTATAATAAACACGAGCTCCGGCTAAAATTAACCCATTATTACAGCCAAAGGTGGAAATCATAATCATTAATGCGATAACAACAGTCCCTACGTTTCCAAATATCACATGAGAGGCCGCAACAGCTACCCGATCTTTCTCAGCAACTGCGATTTCATGTAAGGGCAATACGGCTGTATACATGACATTGGCCATCACATAAATAACGGTAACGATAAAAGTCCCCAGGAATAAGCTCAAGCCAATGTTTCGTTTCGGATTATTAATTTCTCCAGCAATAAAAGTCACGTTATTCCAGGCATCGCTACTAAAAATTGACCCAACCATAGCCGCAGCAATGGCACCTAAAGCTGCTGCTGTGGTATAAGCTGTAAATGTACCATCGGTATTCAATTTCTGAAGGTTCCAGGCATTGCTCCAGTTAGCTTCCCATATATCCGATTTAAGCATAATCAAACCAAAAGCGATCAGGCCAAATAAACTGAAGAGTTTAGTAAGTGTAAACGAGGTCTGAATCATTTTGCCCCCCTTAACGCCTTTAGTATTAATATAGGTAAGCAGTACAATGATGGCAATAGACAATAGCTGGGCGGGAGATATTTTAAATGATCCCAAACTAAATAAAACAATATCCTCGCTTACAGCCGGAATTAAATATGCCGTAAACTTAGAAAAAGCCACCCCCACCGCAGCAATGGTCCCCGTTTGTATCACGGCAAAAAAACTCCATCCATAAAGGAAACCCACAAGTGGATTATATGCTTCTTTAAGATACACGTATTGCCCCCCGGCTTTTGGAAACATACCGCTTAATTCGCCATAACTTAAAGCCGCAGCTAAAGTCATAAAACCGGTAATCAGCCAAACAGCTATCAACCAACCGGCAGAACCAACGTTTCGTGTAATGTCGGCGCTCACAATAAAAATTCCAGAGCCAATCATGCTTCCTGCAACAAGTAACGTTGCATCTAATAATCCAAGTTCGCGTTTTAGGCCAGGCTGTTCTGTTTTTTGCTGCATAATGAATTTTAATTAGGCTTACGAATTTATCTAAAAAGTTTTTATAATAGGATGTAATAAAATAAATTATAAGTAAATCTTCGACATAGCCTGCTGGCTACGTTCTTTTTATAGCTTCTATTATGGCTTTAAAACGTAATTGCTTATTCAATACTTTATTGTCGGGATGCATCGCTTCCTTAAAAAAAAGCATCCGATAAAATGCCACTGACTTAGCAGTTTTTCGTGGGCCTTCTTTCGTTGGACGGGTAGCGGTCCACTCTCTCGAGAGTTGGTATATTCTCACATGATAATCATTAGGATATACCACAGAGATAATAATATATTGGTATTCGCCGGTAAATTTATCACTACCGATACTATAAAGTAATTTTAATCTATTATTATCCGCTAAAGTTAAATATCTAGCGGTATCAATACCTGGCTTAGGGTACCCCTCTTTTGGATAAATGAAATTCTTAATGGTCATGAAATCTTCTTCACTTATTCTTTTGATTTCAGGCAATTCATCAGTGAATTGTGCCATAACAGCATTGGAAATAAGAAACAAAAGAAAAAATAAGACCCTTTTCATACCATCAATCAATATTAAATAAAAAATAGAATAATATTATCCCCCTGCTTCAAAAATAAAAATTTGTATAATTGCCTGTTATTTTTAAAAAATAACTAAATCGAATTAACCGACAATTATTTATGAACTTTTTACACCAAAACTTAATTTATTTAATTCCTGCATTAGGCCTTATTGGTATAATGGTGATGCTTTTTAAATCCGCCTGGGTAAGTAAACAACCTGCCGGAGACGAAAACATGAATACATTGGCCGGATATATTGCGAAAGGTGCCATGGCATTTCTAAGAGCAGAGTGGAAAATACTTTCTTACTTCGCCGTTATTGCTGCTATTTTATTAGCTTATTCTGGCACTTTAGTAGAAACATCCAGCCCGGTTATAGCCATTTCTTTCCTGGTAGGCGCTTTTACTTCCGCCTTCGCCGGATATATTGGTATGCGAATCGCTACCAAAGCCAATGTACGTACTACACAAGCCGCCCGCACCAGTTTGGCGCAGGCCTTAAAAGTTTCCTTCACTGGCGGTTCGGTAATGGGAATCGGCGTAGCGGGATTAGCCGTGTTAGGCTTGGGCTCGTTATTTATTGTTTTCTATACTATCTATGTAGTTCAAGTGGGTGGAAATGTAAATGGAAAAGAGATGGAAAAAGCACTTGAGGTATTAGCGGGATTCTCTTTAGGAGCTGAATCCATTGCCTTGTTTGCTCGTGTGGGTGGAGGTATTTATACGAAGGCAGCCGATGTTGGAGCCGACCTGGTAGGTAAAGTAGAAGCTGGAATACCAGAGGATGATGTTCGAAACCCCGCTACTATCGCAGATAATGTAGGCGATAATGTGGGTGACGTAGCCGGGATGGGAGCCGACCTTTTTGGTTCTTACGTGGCCACCATATTGGCAACAATGGTATTAGGAAGAGAAATTGTTTCTCATGATAATTTTGGTGGAATTGCCACCATCCTTCTTCCTATGCTGATAGCAGGTTTAGGATTAATCTTCTCTATTATTTCCACATACTTTGTACAGATTAAAAAAGAAACAGATAGTGTACAAAATGCTTTAAATATCGGGAACTGGTCTTCCATTATATTCACTGCTATTGCATCTTTTTTTGTAGTACGATGGCTTTTACCAGAAAGCATGTCCATCCGAGGTTATGAATTCACCAATACCGATGTATTTCTTTCCATTATAGTAGGCTTGATTGTGGGAACATTAATGAGCTTAATTACCGAATATTACACTGCCATGGGCAAACGCCCTGT
>JANWIB010000166.1 GCA_025450155.1 Sphingobacteriaceae bacterium | reverse complement strand
GGTACCTTAATATTAGTAAGATTGAATTTCCTTACCGGAGTTTTATCCGTTTTTTCAATATTTTTGTATGCCTTTTTGTATACCCCTATGAAACGGAAATCTCCAATAGCAGTTTTTATAGGCGCCTTTCCCGGTGCTTTACCCCCTTTAATTGGGTATTTTGCTGCTTTTGATAAACCCCAAATATCGTGGATACCGATCGTGTTATTTCTGATCCAGTTCGTCTGGCAATTCCCACATTTTTGGGCAATAGCCTGGGTGTTGGATGATGATTATAAAAAAGCGGGTTTCAGATTATTGCCCACAACCCATCGCGACAAAACAAGCGCTTTAATGACATTAATGTCAACTGGTATATTGATACCAGTAAGCCTTCTTCCAACCATTTTAGGGTTCGGCGGGTATATTATTGGTTTAGTTTCTCTCATTGCCGGAATTTTATTTGCCTGGCAGGCATTACAATTATATTTTAAACTGGATGTTTCTTCGGCAAAGAAGGTAATGTTTGGTTCTTTTTTATTTCTGCCTTTGGTGCAGTTGGTTTTATTATTTGATTTTATAGTGAAATAGATTAAAATGACTCCACACGCTTTTGAACAAGATCGGTTAAAATTACGGGCAAAGAAGTTTATGATGTGGCTATTTTTGGCTTCATCATTTATATATTTTGCCGGCCTTACCAGCGGTTTTATCGTATATACAGCAGGGGATCCATCTAGGGGGATTAAAACCATTCTTCCTAAAATGTTTCAATACAGCACCCTGGCTATTATAATAAGTAGTATAACTATGCACATGGCTTATCTTGCCGGAAAGCGACTCCAATACAGCAAACAAAGGTTGTATTTAATAGTAACGATACTGCTGGGAATTACTTTTTTTGTGCTGCAAATTAATGCCTGGGGCACACTTGTTAATCAGGGTATCCCCTTTGTTAATCCTAATGCTTCGCAATCGTTCATTTATGTGTTCACCGGATCGCACCTGATACACATTTTTGCCGGGGTTATGATGCTGTTAAATACACTGATAGGTAACATGAGAAGAGTGCCTCAAATACGAAATATGTTTCGCCTGGAAATTACATCCATATTTTGGCATTTTCTGGATATACTATGGATTTATCTATATGTTTTCTTACTTTTGAACCAATAAATTGACATAGATTTAATTTTAAATGAGTACTACTACTGTATCCCCATTAGATGAGGTAAAAAACGGGCCATGGGATGGCGGACGATCACCATTTTCTATTGAATATGGAAAGATTATGATGTGGTTTTTCCTTATTTCTGACGCATTTACTTTTTCAGCCTTCCTGATTTATTATGGAGCACAGCGCTTTAGTAAATTTACCTGGCCTGATCCGGATTTAGTATTTCAATCAATACCTGGAGTTGCCGATCATGGTTATCCTTTGGTATTTGTTGGTATTATGACATTCATTCTGATTATGAGCTCGGTTACCATGGTTTTGGCTGTAGAAGCCGGTCATAGAGGATCAAAAAAAGAAGTGATAGTTTGGATGATCTGGACAATTTTGGGTGGTTTAACTTTTTTGGGTTGCCAGGCTGCTGAATGGACTCATTTGTATCATGAAGGATTTTGGTGGGGTGCTATTCCCGGAGCTGAATTAGTGAAAGAGCTTGGAGCCGATAATACGAGCGCCCAACAATTTGCTAATTTGTTTTTTACCATAACAGGTTTCCATGGGTTCCACGTATTTAGTGGAGTAATCATTAATATCATTATTTTATTTATGACCATAGGTAATATTTTTCATAAACGTGGAACTTACCTTATGGTAGAAAAAGTAGGTTTATACTGGCACTTTGTAGACCTTGTTTGGGTATTTGTATTTACCTTTTTCTATTTGGTTTAATTTTTTAGAGAAATATTTATGTCTGCAGAACATACACATGAACATGCCGAAGAGCATGCAACTATGACTAAAGGAAAAATTTGGCGAGTATTTTTTTACCTGTTAGGAATAACAGCTTTAGAATTTTTTATTGCATTATATCTTCTTCCTAAAGGGATTTTGGCTCATGGAATAGGTAATTTTGCCTATATCATTCTTACTTTAGTTAAAGCATTTTATATTGTTGCCTATTTCATGCACCTTAAGTTTGAAAAGATAGCCTTTAAAACCGGCATTATTATTTCATTTGTATTTATCATCTATTTTATAGTGCTTATGCTTACGGAAGGTTCATACCTTAACGTTCATATGAATTAATGCGAAAAATAGTTTCAGCAAAAAAGATAATAATCCTGGTAATCCTTCTTGCGGTGCCAGGATTTTTGTATTATTTACTTCAGGAAAAGGGAAAAAACCGATACAGGCCATTGCCAATTTTGGGCCCAAAGCAAGTAGCTAAAACCTTTCATACCAGGCGTGGAAAACAAATTCCCGACACGATATACCATCGCATAAGTAATTTTAAATTGGTAAATCAGAATAGTGACACTGTTCTTTTTCCGAAAGATACAAACACGATAACGATTGTTAATTTTTTCTTTACCCGTTGTCCCAGCTTTTGTAAAGGTATGAATAGAGAGATGGCTCGCATAGTAGAAGTGTATAAAAGAAACCGGGTATTAAAATTCCTTTCCCTTACAGTAGATCCTAATTACGATAGCCCAAAAGTTCTCACACAATATGCTAAATCGTTAGGGGCAAAGTCAGAAAAATGGGATTTTTTAACCGGCGATCAAAATAAAATATTTCGCCTGGCAAAAGAAGAGTTTTTGGTGGATGCATTGGTTGATACTACTCAAGCTAATAATTTTATCCACAGCCCCCTTTTTATTTTAGTAGATACCAAACAACGAATTCGCGGCTATTATGATTCTGGAAGTAAAGAACAAGTAGATAAATTGATAGACGAAGTAAAAGTTTTAATTACAGAAGAGCTGCGAGAAGTAAAAACCCGCTAATACATGCATCAATATAATATAATGAACGAAAAATCCACTTTTAAATTAGTAACAGGAATTTCCATTTTTGTATTCCTTGTAATAATTCTACTGCAAAGTAAATTAATTGCTCTTTTTCCAGAAAATAGTGTTATTCCAGGTTGGGTATTTTTTCTACCAAAATTCAACGCGATTCTTAATGGAACTTGCTCAGTTTTACTTCTTATTTCCTTGTATTTTATTAAGAGAAAACAAATAGAAATTCATAAAAGATTGAATATTAGTACGTTCATTTTATCATCGTTGTTTCTGGTTTCTTAT
This sequence comes from Sphingobacteriaceae bacterium, assembly GCA_025450155.1. GTDB lineage: Bacteria > Bacteroidota > Bacteroidia > Sphingobacteriales > Sphingobacteriaceae > JANWIB01. Next base: position 2,434 of record JANWIB010000166.1, on the reverse strand, counting down.
ATTGTTTTTCATGCTACCGGGATTAAAACTACTTATGGCGGAACAGGTGCTATCCGTACTATATATTATTTTATTTTAATAACGCATATTATACTTGCAGCCATTGTTTTGCCCTTAGTATTATTAAGTTTTAATAATGGTTTAAAATTAGAGGTGAAAAAGCATAGGAAGCTTGTACGCTGGAGCTATCCGATATGGTTGTATGTCACTATTACCGGCGTAATAGTTTATTTAATGATTTCCCCTTATTATACTTTTTAAAACTCGTATTTTTATAGTATGAAAACGTTAAGGATTTTTGTTATTGGCTTTTTCTTGTGTAGTCTGTATTTCAGTAGTTTTGATGCTATCGCACAATGTGCCATGTGTACAGCTAATGCCGAAAATGCTGTTCAGAATGGTAATACAGAAGGTAAGGGCTTAAACGATGGTATTCTGTATCTTTTAGCAATGCCATACCTTGCCGTTGCAGCTTTGGGCTATTTATGGTATAAAAAATACAGACGCAAAAATGTTATTCTTGATGTTAAGGACGAAAAAATAAATCTTAATTAGCTAACGTTATTCGCCCCAAATTAAAAGGGGCGATTTTGTTTATGGCAAAGACCCCGAAAATTAGTGCTGTTATAAAAGCAAAATGTCCCAGGTGCAGGCGGGGTAACATATTTTCAGGTCCGATGTATGGTTTTAAAGTGCAAAAGACCAACGAGAGCTGTTCGCATTGCGGCTTACGTTTTGAAATAGAACCTGGATATTTTTATGCCGCCATGTATATTAGTTATGCACTTAATGTGGCGGAAATGTTAAATATTGGTATCCTTACGTATCTGATTACAGGTAAACTCGATTTTGAATATGTATGGCTGTATATTGTTACTATTATTGGCGGGTGTTTATTGCTGGCCCCATTTAACTACCGTTACTCACGGATTCTCTTATTACATTATTTGTCTCCTAAAATTAAATACAACCAAGTTTACGATAATTAAATGATCAAGACAGAAACACTAAAATTTTTGCAAGATTTGGCTGAGCATAATCACCGGGAGTGGTTTCAACAGCATAAAGATCAGTATTTGTCCGCACGGGAAAATGCGCTACAGGTAACCCGGCTTATTATTCAGCAGTTAGCAAAGGTAGATAATACGATATCTGCAGCTCTTAACCCAGAGGATTGCCTGATGCGCATTTACCGGGATATCCGGTTCAGTAAAGATAAAACCCCATACAAAATCAATATCGGAATAGGCATTTCCAGCAATGGAAAAAGCTTTAACGGCCCTGGTTATTATATCCATATCCAGCCTGGAAGCTCTTTTGTTGGCGGGGGTATCTGGCAGCCCGAAGCAGAACAGTTAAAAGCAATCCGACAGGAAATTGACTATAATGGTTCAGCGTTCAGGAAAATAGTAGAATCGCCTTCTTTTAAGACCACCTTCGGCCAACTTTCTAGTGAGGATCAGCTTAAAACTGCTCCAAAGGGTTATCCGGCAGACCATGAACTAATTGATTTTATTAAGCTAAAAAGCTTTGTGGTAAGCCGTACTTTTTCGGATAAAGCGCTTCAGGAAAGCAATTTTGTAAGGAATGTAACAGATACATTTGAAAAAATGTATCCCCTGATAGTTTTTTTACGAAATGCTATTTCTTAATATTGTAACATGAAAAGACTTTTCCTTTTATCGTTTGTTGCCCTTGCTTTTTCTATAAGCGCTTGTAAAATACTTTCTGTTAAACAATACAATTCCTTAATTGCTGAGAAAGACTCTTTGTCGGCTGGGTGGAATGCAGCCAAAGTTAAAATAGAAAGTTTGGAAGATGAGTTAGCCCGATTGAAGGCAGATACGGCACGTTTGAATGATCGTATAGAAGCCTTACAATCAAAAGTTGAGGGTCTGGATGCTAATTATGCTAGTCTTCGTGCCAATAGTTCGAGCGAGATTAAAAAACTGATGGATGATTTAAAACGCCGTGAAGTTCGTTTGCAAGAAGTGGAAGATATTTTGCGTAAACGCGATGAAGCAACCAATGCGTTAAAAGAAAAACTTCAAAAAGCCTTATTGGGTTTTCAGCAAAGTGGACTTACTGTTGAGATTAAAAAGGGTAAGGTTTACGTTTCTTTAACCGATAAGCTCTTATTTAGTAGCGGAAGTATTATTATTGATGATAAAGGAAAGCAAGCTTTATCAGAACTGGCAAAAGTTTTAAAAACGCAACCCGAAATTAATATCTCGGTAGAAGGACATACGGATAACCAACGGGTGGTTAATTTAGGCCAGATAAAAGACAACTGGGATTTAAGTGTACTTCGGGCTACTTCTGTAGTTCGTTACCTTACCGAGGCAGAAAAAATTGAAAATGAACGAATAACAGCCACTGGAAAGGGTGAGTTTCAACCTATTCAGGAAGGAAGCGCACCTGAAATCAGAAGTCG
>JANWIB010000165.1 GCA_025450155.1 Sphingobacteriaceae bacterium | reverse complement strand
GATCCACACTTTTAACGCGGTAAATACTGTTTCCTTTAGCAGCATTGTTATCAGTAATGGAGTAACTATTACCCATGTTGTTAAAACCAGAGACAATCACTGAATCTAATTTAATAAACTCAAACCCGTATACAGACCGCTCTATTTCATATTTTTCTACATCGCTATCGTTTTCCACCTTCCATTCTAAAAGTACTTTGCCATTTAACTGGTACCCCTTAATAGATGTAAATATTATTGGCAGGGGGGCAGGAACCAAAGTTTTCTTATAAACAATTCTAAAGCGGCTTGTATTTGCAGATGCTTCGTCTGCATTTATAGAAAAGCTGATTTTTGTTTTGCCATTTAACTCCAGTTCAGAACTTGTTCCCAGGTAAGTATCTTCTAAAAAAGCATTCATCCCCGGGTGGTTTAAATTAATCGTCACAAACTCAAATTGGTAATTTCGCCTGCTTGTCTTCCATAATTTAATAAACAGTGTGTCTGCGTTGGAAATGACAGGTCTACGCTCTATTGTCAAAACGGCCCCGTAGCGGACCAAACCCAGGTTTTCATTAACGTTGGTAAACTTATAGGCATCTTCTAAATAAACACTATCATGAAACAAATTATTATATTCCGCCAAAACACCATCAGCTAAAACAATAGAGTTATTGTCATTTACTAAATAGAGATTTGCTCGTAAACTTTCTGTCCCGGTAAAAGGTGAACAGGTTGTCTTAGAAGTATGATTTGACATTAAGAGTTCAGCAGGAATGTTTTTAAATTCCCGGGCATATAGACCAATCGGCATAAAAATAAAAACAACAATCGATAGCCGGATAAAATAAATAGAATTAAAGAGTTCCGTAACCGGTTTTAAAGTAAGGTTTTTAGGTTTCATTGAAATTGGATTGATTTCCGAATTACCAGGATTAGGATGAAAATTATTCTGAATGTCCTTCAGTACTATTAACGCATATATATCACAATATATTTCGTTTAATAACGGGAATATAAGAAGGGGAAACAATACACGAGTAGAAAACCTAAAATTGCAGGAAATGCTATATTATGATTTAAATATTAATCACAAAGAATGCCAATTTCTTATTAGATAACTTATTTGAAGACAACAATGAGGATACTATCGGGTTTAGTATAATCAATGAGAAATTAGTTTATGAATTTTCAAACCGATAGAAACTCATTCCCTTCTCTACTAAAATTAAGAGGAACAAAAATTTAGCTTATACTAAATGGTAACTCAACCACCTTTTCCAGGCTTGCAACTTTCTTATTCGGTGCATGATTAAACTCTGGTAACATCTTACCGATAAGAGGTTTAATCAAATCGTTATTATGGGCGATAGCAGCGGCTTCCAGCTTATTTAACAATGAATAAAAATTGGGATTTGTCTCCATGCATTTTTTTGCCCGCAATATCTTGGGATGACTGGTGGGTGCAAATTCTTCGGAATCTTTAAATAACTCTTCATACATTTTTTCACCCGGACGAAGCTGGGTGTATTGAATGGCAATATCCTTTCCAGGAACCAATCCAGCCAATTGAATCATGCGGGTAGCGAGGTCCAGTATCTTTACCGGCTCACCCATGTCAAACAACAGGATATCGCTTGACTTGCCTATTTTCCCTGCCTCCAATACCAGTTTTGCCGCTTCGGGGATCGTCATGAAAAATCTTGTAATTTCAGGATGAGTTAAGGTAACCGGGCCTCCCTTTGCTATTTGCTTTTTAAAAGTGGTCACTACGGATCCGGCTGATCCCAGCACATTGCCAAATCGCGTTGTAATAAATTCTGTATTCGATTCTATCCGGTCGTTTAACGACTGGATATATATTTCTGAAATCCGTTTGGTAGCTCCCATCACATTCGTAGGATTAACAGCCTTATCGGTAGACACCAATACAAACTTCTTAGCATTGTACAACATCGACAAATCGGCTACCACCTTCGTTCCAAATATATTGGTGAGTACAGCCTCACTGGAAAAACATTCCATTAAGGGTACATGTTTATATGCAGCAACATGAAATACAATTTCCGGCTGGTATGATAAAAATATTCTTTTTACACGCATATAGTCCCTTACCGAAGCCACTTCCACATGGGTGCCCTGCCGCATTCCCTTTTGTTTCAGTTCATATTCAAGATCAAACAAACCTGATTCTGACTGGTCAAGCAAGATTAGCTTTTTAATATTATGACCAATAAGCTGACGACAAATCTCACTGCCTATCGAACCAGCTGCCCCGGTAACAAGAATGGTAGCATTTTCATAATTCGCCTGTGAAAGATCATTGGGAAGAAAAATTTCATCACGCTGCAATAATTCCTCGATATTCATTTCCCTAACCTGGTTTTTCTGAAATGACCCGCCCGACCATTGATTCGCATGTGGCACCAGGTTCACCTTTATTTTAAAGGCAGCGCATAAATCGGTAATAGCAATTTTTCTTTCAACCGTTAATCTGTCAATGGCGATATATAAGTGAGTAATTCTTTTTGCTTTAAATAATCGGGTAAGCGTATCTTCTGAAGCACTATAGATGGGCAGCCCCTCCAGTTTTTTGCCAATTTTATAACTACTATCATCGATGAAGCCGATCAACTTAGTATTTATTTTAGCATCCTGTTGTAATACCTTCTTGGTAATCTGGCCCATCATACCTGCGCCAAAAATGAGCGTTCTGTTTGCCGCATTGGGTTTAGATTGTGCCGTAAAATAAATCTCCTTCACTAAAAGCCTGAAAGCTACCAGCACAAATATTAATGTAAATAAGTTTATTATCAGCAGGTCGAATGAAACTTTTGCAGTAACCAATTTCTGGGTATCTGTAAAAAAAATAATCGTCCAAAGAACAAACTGTAATAAGGCAAATTTGATAATCCGCACAATATCCCGGATTTCTGAAAAACGGATGATCCCTTTAAAAATAGTAAATACGCTAAAACAAATTAAACTTATAACGGTATTAGTAATTACCGCAGGTAAAAACACAACTAGGTCAGGTAGATTTACCGAAAAATGAAAGGCCAGCAAAAAAGAAAAAATCAGGGAACCAGTAATTAAAACTAAATCAAAACAAAAAATAATCCATCTCGGGGCAAAATTCTTCAAAAAATTGTTAGCCATATTGGTCAATTTAATTTTCGGTACAGGATATTACGGTATTGAAGAAAAAAAATCTGTTTTCAAACGCAAAACAGATTGAATTATTATACTTTAAACCAAACTAATTAAATATTAGGAAAATAAGAGAATAGTCTTTTATTTTCTTGTAATCTCATAAGTCTTCAAGCACTTACGACTTTTTTACCTTGCAAAAGTATTGCCAAACTTTAAAGATTTAGGATTTATATTATTTTTTTTATTTCGAATTGAGTAATCAACCATTGTAGAATAAATCCCAAAAGCTATGTGCGATAGCTATTAAAGCTCATTTAAAATCCCTTGTTTTTCACTGGGAAATCTTACCATAAGCAGGAATTATTAGGTCATACTTTGTCTTTTAGATAAGAGGTAGATATCTCCTCAAATAAGATCCATGCGGCATTTAAGTGAAAGAAAATTTGCCCAATTAACTTTGGTTCATAATATGTTCTATCATCAAATAACACATTGCATCCTTATTCAAAAAGAATAATAAATAATACGGGTAGTCACTAGCTTATTTAAACATTGAAGCTTTTAAATTTCCAAGGAATTCGTGAATGACATAATTCATAAGTCCGATATTTCCCAAAGATGGCCACCACTTCATACCTTCCTGGCTGGGACCTTCATTTATTTTGAAATTTGTAGGGGCGGCAATTGGGTTAAATCCTTCGGCCTTAAACAAATTCATTGCTCTCGGCATATGAATTGCGTCTGTAACTATTATCAGCCTGTATGATTTTTCATATAGCCTGCCAAGCTCCCTGGCCTCTTCCTGTGTTGTGCTTGGGTTATTCAATGTTTCAATTTGATCTGCCGCCACCCCTAAAACAATGGCGGCTTTTTTGGCCACCTGGGCCTGGGTTTCCAATCCAAGCGATGAATAGCCTGAACAAATAATTACACTGTTATTAATTGCCCGGTGTATCCTGATTCCTTCAGCTAAACGCCCCAACGCCACAAGTCCTAATTGTGCGGTAGGGGGTAATCTCTTATCCAAAGCATAACCACTTCCTAAAACGTGGATCAATACTTTTTCGTTTTCATTCTTTGCTATTGGCAAATTTATCGGGGAGTATTTTTTCTCCAATTTAGCTGCGAGGTAACATGGTAAATAGTCAGTTGAACACAGCAAAAAAATAAGTATTGAAATTGATACCAATACAATAGCTACTTTTCTTTTTTTATACCTGTTAAAAAAGTAGGCGAAAACTAAAAGTACTAGTAAGCCATTGAGCAAAGTGAACTGACCTTTTAAATCATATAAAAATGAAATCATCCTATCCGGTTAAGTGTTGTATTAAATTTTCCTAAGCAATATACTAAAAGAAGAGTGCCGGAGAAATCTGAAATTATGATTATTTAATTGGAATTTTAGTTAGTCCTATTTTCTAAAAAAAAAGTCCATACAAAATTGTATGGACTTAAATATCTTTTAATCCTCAGTTTCTCCTATAATTCTTTTGCTCCTTCTATCAATACAATGGTTTTGTTATTGAGCACCTCTACAAATCCGCTTTGTATTTCGAATGAAGTCGTTTCAGTCTTATCATTCAATACCTTAAGTTTACCTGCCTTTAGCGCACTTACCATTGGAGCATGCTTATCCAAAACTTCGAAAGAGCCTGTGATACCTGGCAATTGTACCCCATGTACTTCACCACTAAATATTTTTTTTTCCGGAGTCAAAATTTCTAAAGTCATACCCCTGTCTCCCTAAGAAGAACTTGATTTATTGGTTAATAATAATTTTATAATATCCTTTATGTTTACCCCACAAAAATTGAAAACTAAATGTGGAGTTTTCTTTCAAAAAAATATCCCTTTTAAGCCTGCGCTGCGGCCATCAATTTCTTTCCTTTTTCAATAGCATCTTCTAATGTACCTACCAGGTTAAATGCAGCTTCCGGATACTCATCTACTTCTCCATCCATAATCGAATTAAATCCCCTGATCGTATCTTCAATTGGAACTAATACACCTTTCAATCCAGTAAATTGCTCCGCTACAAAGAATGGCTGACTAAGGAAACGCTGTACTTTACGTGCTCTTGAAACTGTTTGCTTATCATCATCACTCAACTCGTCCAAACCAAGAATAGCAATAATATCCTGTAGTTCTTTGTATCGTTGCAAAATTAATTTGACACGGTTAGCTGTATTATAATGTTCGTCACCAACGATCAATGGCGTTAAAATTCTTGAAGTTGAATCCAAAGGATCCACCGCAGGATAAATACCCAAATCAGCTATTTTACGACTCAATACTGTAGTTGCATCCAAATGCGCAAAGGTTGTTGCGGGAGCCGGATCAGTCAAATCATCTGCAGGTACATATACCGCCTGTACAGAAGTGATAGAACCATTTTTAGTCGAGGTAATCCTTTCCTGCATTAGTCCCATCTCAGTTGCCAAAGTTGGCTGATATCCCACCGCACTTGGCATACGGCCTAGCAAAGCCGATACTTCAGATCCCGCCTGTGTAAAACGGAAAATGTTATCAACGAAGAACAAAATATCTTTACCCTGTCCGGTTCCATCCCCATCCCTGAAATATTCTGCAATCGTTAAACCACTTAATGCCACACGAGCCCTTGCTCCTGGTGGTTCATTCATCTGTCCAAATACAAATGTTGCTTTTGATTC
>JANWIB010000164.1 GCA_025450155.1 Sphingobacteriaceae bacterium | reverse complement strand
TTAAAGCCCGGAGGAATTTTTGTAACCTATGCCATAACCGGAGATTTAAAAAGAACGATGAAGTTGTTAGGATTTGATATTGAAAAAGTGAAAGGTGCACCTGGAAAAAGAGAAATGTTAAGGGCAACAAAAATTTAGAAGAAATTTAAGATATTGCCCTCGCAATTTTACTTTATTTGAAACTTATGTGTAAAAAAAGAAACTTTATAGCAATCATTTCATTATTAGCCGTTGTAATTATAGGTTCTGCTGCTACTATGCCGGATGAAGATCATACCTACAAAAATTTAAAAGTCCTTCCCAAAAACATCTCTCATGATGATTTATCTGGGGTGATGAAAAGTTGGAGTACTGCCCTGGGAGTAAAATGTAATTTTTGTCATGCTCCCAAAGTGGATAACCCCGAAAAGCTTGACTTCCCCAACGATGCCAAACCGGAAAAAGAAATGGCCCGTTCCATGTATAAAATGACCATGAAAATTAATAAAAAATACTTCGGTCATGAAGATATGGAAGGTGAAAAAGCAGTTTTAGAGGTTAATTGTAATACCTGCCATCGCGGAAATGCCAATCCTGAAAAATAAGAGCCTGTCCTAAAAGTTCTAAGAATGCCGAACCTGATTCAGCATTTCAGGGTAACGAAGAAATAAAACTTTTGAGATACCTTTTATTCAATTTTAGTTTCCGGGTAATTGCCTTTAATCTTAGTGGCAAAAAATCGCCCCATGGAGTCAGAGTGAATGAACTTATTAAACTCCCTCTTCGGAAATTTATCGTAACGCCATACTCCGCCTTTATCCCGAAACTCAAGCTCAAGTGTTAGTGTTTGTTCATCATAACCCACGCTTTGTAAAGCCGATGATTCTACAAAATACCTTCTCATATTTATGTTCTAAGATTGTATCTGTGTTTCATAATTACGATGATTTAGTAATATAACGCCAATTATTTAAAATAGTTCATCAAGCTTTATAAGATACAAAAGCTATTTTTGAGCTATCAAAATAAAAATATGCCTAACAATATTGCTCCGGAACCCGGTAGTACTCCTGCAGATTCATTTGAGCGCCTGCTTACCATAATGAATACGCTGCGTGAACAATGCCCCTGGGATATGAAACAAACTATGGAAAGCCTCAGACATTTAACCATAGAAGAAACGTACGAACTTTCGGATGCTATTATTGCCGGTGATATGCAGGAAATAAAAAAAGAACTGGGAGACGTTTTATTGCATTTGGTATTTTATGCACGTATTGGTTCTGAAACAAACAACTTTGATATTACCGATGTATGCAACAGTATTTGCGACAAGCTCATTTCACGCCATCCTCATATCTATGGTGATGTAGAAGTAAAAAATGAACAAGATGTACAACGTAACTGGGAGCAATTAAAACTGAAGGAAGGAAACATATCTGTTTTAGCCGGAGTGCCTGCTTCACTGCCCGCTTTAATAAAGGCTTCACGGATACAAGAAAAAGCTCGTGGAGTAGGTTTTGATTGGGAAGAAAAAAATCAGGTATGGGAAAAAGTAGAAGAGGAAATGCGGGAGTTCAGGGATGAATTTAATCCTGTAAATCAAGATGAAATAGATAAAGAGAAAGCGGAAAATGAATTTGGCGACCTTCTTTTCTCTCTTATCAATTATGCCCGGTTTATAAATATTAATCCTGAAGATGCATTAGAAAAAACCAATAAAAAATTCATTACCCGATTTCAATATCTCGAAGAAAAAGCACAGGAATCTGGCAAAAATTTAAAAGATATGACCCTGGCCGAAATGGATATTTACTGGAATGAAGCAAAGAAAAAATTATAAAAGCATTTTGTAACACTTTTAAATATAATAACGTATGGATTAATGAGATCAAAATATGGGAATTTTGATTGGAATTTAATTTAAACTAGATCGCTTGCTTTTAAGTAAAAATCTTTTGTAATAGAAACAGCTATTTTTTGAATACAGGATCAATGATTGAATAATACATGTCGAAACTATCAGGCATCTCTGAAGATGAGCTCATTCAGAAATGTAAAAAGGGCGACTTAAAATACTTGGAAAAGCTGTACAAGCATTTCTATGGGTATGCTATGAGCATAGGTTTACGCTATTTATCTGATCGGGACGATGCCTTAGAAGTAGTAAATGATGCTTTTATAAAAGTATTTGATTCGATCAATTCTTTCAAATCTGAAAATGCCTTTAAACCTTGGTTGCGAAGAATTGTTGTGAATACAGCGATTGACCGGAGGAGAAAAAATTTAAAATACCTCAATCAGGTTGATATTGAGGAAGCAATTTATGTAGGGGAACCCGCCAAAATAATTGACGAATTAGGCGTTGAAGACATCAGGTTGTTGCTTGATAAACTGCCAGATATACAACGGATGATATTTAACTTATACGAGATAGATGGTTATAACCATGAAGAAATTGGCACCATGTTAAATATTTCGATAAGTTCTTCCAGAGTGTATTTAAGCAGGGCAAAAGAGAAATTAAGAGCGGGCCTGAATAGACAACAAGAAAAAGGCTATGCGGTTAGATAATAAATTAACGGCTAAAATACGCGAGGTCTTTGACAAATATGAAGATCAACATGCCGATTACGGCTGGCAGGAACTTCGTAAAAAATATCCCGCAACACCGTTAACAGCTAAAATACGCGAGGTCTTTGACAAATATGAAGATCAACATGCCGATTACGGCTGGCAAGAGCTCCGTAAAAAATATACCGCAACACCGTTAACAGCTAAAATACGTGAGGTATTCGATAATTATGAAGACCCACAAGCTGATTATGGCTGGCAGGAACTTCGTAAAAAATACCCTGCAAAACATGACCGCAAACCTTTGGCTTGGTGGATGAGCGCTGCCGCTGCTGTATTAATAGTTGCTTTAGGAGTTTGGATAGCTGGTTTGGAGGAACAGCAGAACCCAAGTTTTACAACCAAAATAAATGCAAATGGATCAAAGTCTACGTTGCAAAATTCGTCCGATTCAGTTACCAGCCAACAACCAAAAGGCTCTGATTCCGATGAAAATACTATTAACAATGATCAGGAAGTTGCTTTAAACCTCGCACAAGATAAAGAAACAACATTCAAAGGCAATAGGAATGAGATTATTGTAACGAGGAATAATAGCAGCTTTAATAAAAGCTCTAAAAAAGAAATTGGGGTTACAAATGATAACGTCTCCCCTTTAGCTGCTAATGCTGATCAAAAACTTATTAATACCCCGACTGAGACTCCAATATCGCTTATAACAATTAATTCTTCGCAAAAAGAAGCACTTGCAGATGTGTTGGTAAAGTCTAATAATCAATTACCCGACTCTGTGTCAACACCCAATAACCTTTCGCAACAAGTGGAAACTTCTTTACCTGAAAACACAAATAAAATTGAAAAGAAAAGGACTTTATTAGACTTGGCTTTGGAAGAAGATTCAAAGAAGAAGAAAAAAGAAAATACAAAATCTGATAAAAAAGTGATTTTTGGAGTTTATGCCGGAAGTTTTATCAGCTATGCGGCCGGAAGTGAGAATAAAGTAAATCTTGGCGCTGGTTTTTCATCGGATATTTCAATTACAAAAAATCTGAAATTATCTACCGGAATCGCTTTAACGCAAAATGCATTATCGTTTACAAAAAACATTCCTTTATCTGCCCAGGCAAGCTTTCAAAACTCCATTCAACAAAATCAGGTGGTAAGCGATGAACAAAAAGGATTTGCTGCCGCTACATTAAAGGTTATCTCGTATAAATTAGACAGTTATGACGCAACCCTTTTAGGTTTAGACATTCCTATAAATCTTAAATATTCTTTTTCTAAACGAAGCAATGAATATTTCTTATCAGCGGGATTTAGCTCAGGGACTTTTTTAAGCGAATCTTACACGTATAAATATAGTAGTTCGGGGCCTAGTTATGAAAAACTGCCGAATACAGATCCTGTCCTAAATGAAGATAAGGTAAAGAAAAATTCCGGCAAGTTTGATGTTGCCCGTATGCTAAATATATCGTTTGGAATGGGCTACCCTTTGGGAAAAAAGAACAAGTTAATTATAGAACCATTTCTTAAATATCCATTAAAAGACGTTGGTGCCGAAAATCTCCGCTTTGGTGCCGGAGGGGTGAATCTTAAACTGAACTTCCAAGCTTCAAAAAGTAAGAAGTAAAGCAAAAATCTCTTTATTTAAAAGTAATTGCTTTAACAGGAGAAATCTTACTTACCAACATAGAAGGCAGAATTAATACGAGAAGGCAAATAATGAGCGTACCTGCATTAAGTAATATCACATCGCTCCAATTAAGCTCTATGGGAACAAAATTAATATAATACGATTCCTGATCTAAGGTAAAAAAATGCGTTTTGCGCTGAAAAATACAAAACCCAAGTCCTACTATATCTCCTAAAAAGAGTCCGAACCCAATAAGATAGGCGGCATTATTCAAAAATATTTTTTGGATACCCCAATTAGAACTTCCAAGAGCTTTCAAAATCCCAATCATATTCGTCCGCTCAAGAATAATGATAAGCAAGGCCGAAATCATATTAATAACCGCTACAGCCAACATCAAAGCCAAAATAACCTGCGTATTAATATCCAACAAGGATAGCCATTGAAAAATGGTGGGATAATATTCTTTTATAGAGTAAGACCGCAAATCAATGTCAATGCCTTCGTAAATTTTCTTCGCCACCAAATCAAGCTGCTTAAAATCCTTTACCCGTAACTCATATCCTCCCACTGTGCCCGTTTTCCAACCATTTAATCGCCGAACTAAAGAGATATCTCCAATAACATACGTTTTATCCACCTCCTCTACTCCCAGATTATAAATACCTACAATTTTAAATTTGCGCTTTCGTAAAGGTTCTTGTACAAAATACATTAGAAAATTATCTCCAACCTTTAATTTAAGCCTATTGGCGGTATATTGAGAAATTAAGATCTGTCGCTGCGCCTGTATACTGTCTGTAAAATCAATAACCTTGCCCGCCGTAAGTATCTTTTTAAAATAATCCCAGTTATACTTTTTATCAACCCCCTTCAGCACTACGCCTTCAACCTCATCATTGGCATTAATAATTCCGGGCTTTGTAGCAAAGGGTTGAGCAAAAGCAATTTCTTTGGAAGATGTTATCGCCTTTAATGACTTTTGCTTCATTACGAAGGGTGTATTCTCGTAAGATGAATTCAGGTTATATTTAGTAATGATAATGTCTCCTGAAAATCCTCTTACCTTTTCTCTGATTTCTGTTTTAAACCCTTTAACAATGGCAACCGACAAGATCATTACAGCCAAACCAAGCATAAT
>JANWIB010000163.1 GCA_025450155.1 Sphingobacteriaceae bacterium | reverse complement strand
CAGTAAAGTGATGCGGTGTCCCCCGGGTATCTATTTCCACAGTGGATGGATTAGAGGCGGGCGGATTCAATTGTTCTCGAACTACAATATCGGGGTGAAAATACATTGTCCAGCCAATGATGAGCGCCAAACCTACCTGTCCCATAATTTTAAATCTGCCAGCTAATCCTTCCTTATCTTTCTTAAATACCTTGATATAATCATCAATAAAACCAATGATACCCATCCAAACAGTGGTGATAAGCATCAGGATGATATAGATATTTTCAAGTTTGGCAAATAGTAATGCTGGTACTAATATTCCCAGTAAAATGATAAGCCCGCCCATTGTAGGCGTTCCCTGCTTTTGCATTTGTCCTTCTAAGCCCAAATTTCTAACTGTCTCCCCCACTTGCTTAGCACGCAGAATTTTTATTAACCGATTGCCATAAACCGTAGTGATGATAAGCGATAGGATAATAGACATGGCTGTTCGGAAGGAGATATATTGAAATACTCCCGCTCCGGGAAAATCATACGCTTTGTCTAACCATGTAAATAAATAATATAGCATTTAGTTTATCTGGTTTAATTGTTCAGCAAGAATTTGTTTATCATCAAACGGGTGTTTCACTCCATTTATCTCCTGGTATTTTTCATGGCCCTTGCCTGCAAGAAGAATAATATCTCCTCCTTTGGCTAAATGACAGGCTGTACGAATGGCTTCCTTCCTGTTTTCAATGATTAAGGTTTTCTTTTTATTATTAGGCATCACCCCTGCCTCCATATCTTTAAGAATCTGGTTGGGATCTTCTGAACGAGGGTTATCGGAGGTAAGAATCACTTTATCGCTCCAATCGCAGGCTACCTGGGCCATTATTGGACGTTTCGTTTTATCCCGATCGCCACCGCAACCTAATATGGTAATCACTTGTTCATTTCCTTTACGGATATTTTGTATGGTGCTCAACACATTCTGAACGGCATCCGGAGTGTGTGCATAATCTACAATACCGATAATACCGTTTGGCGAAGTAACATAATCAAACCTCCCCTCTGCTCCGCTTAACCTGCTCAGTGTGGTTAACACCTTAAATTTATCCTGTTCAAGAAGCATCGACGCTCCATAAACAGCTAATAAATTATAGGCATTGAAACTTCCTACCAGTTTAAACCAAACTTCTTGCCCATCGATATCCAACAATAAACCACTAAAATTATTTTCGATGATTTTGCCTTTAAAATCTGCCATATTTTTCAGCCCATAAGTTTTCTTATGAGCTTTGGTATTTTGAAGCATCACATTACCGTTCTTATCATCAACATTTGTTAAGGCAAACGAAGATTTATTCAACGAATCAAAAAAGCCTTTTTTCGCTTTTAAATAAGCATCAAAGGTTTTATGAAAATCGAGATGATCGTGCGTAAGATTTGAGAAAACGCCTCCAGCAAATTCTAACCCTTCAATTCGATATTGAGCAACTGCATGAGAGCTCACTTCCATAAAACAGTAATCGCAACCATTTTCTACCATCTCTTTAAACAATTGATTTAATGCAATTGGATCGGGGGTGGTATGCGTAGATGGTACAACACGATCGTTAATATGATTTTGAACGGTAGAAATCAATCCCGCTTTGTAACCTAACTCTCTAAACAGCTTAAATAACAGCGTTGCAATGGTTGTTTTTCCGTTGGTTCCGGTAATTCCAACCAATTTTAACTTTGATGAAGGATTGTCGTAAAAATTAGCAGCAAGGATGCCTAAGGCTCTAGCTGAATTGTCGGTTTGAACATAGCATGCTTCCTCTTGCAAATTGGATGGAAATTCTTCACAAATTATCGCGGAAGCGCCCTTTTCAATCGCCTTTGAAATATATTCATGACCATCTGTCAGCGTTCCTCTAACCGCAATAAATGCTGTACCCGGGTTCACCTGACGCGAGTCGAAACTAATTTGATCAATTTTAAGATCGGTAGACCCGCTTACTTTAGTGATGCTAACACCGAATAATATATCTCTAAGCGATTTCATCTAATTCAATTCTATAACAATTGGATAATTTTTCGCTATTCTTACTCCTGCACTTATCGATTGTTTAGTCACTTTCCCATAACCTTTTACTATTGGACGCAGGCCTGCATTTCCCAATAAATAGAGTGCATCTTTAAGCCCCATTCCTTTAACGTCTGGAACTGTACCTTCTACATATTTCATCTCATCTTCAACAGTATTACTCTTCAGTTTACCTGCGTTGCCACTATATGCCACAGCGTTTTTTATTCCTAGCGCCT
Source organism: Sphingobacteriaceae bacterium (assembly GCA_025450155.1). Lineage (GTDB taxonomy): Bacteria > Bacteroidota > Bacteroidia > Sphingobacteriales > Sphingobacteriaceae > JANWIB01. The sequence goes on along the minus strand of JANWIB010000163.1, from coordinate 3,999 downwards.
TATAGATCTGTTGTGTGTCCCTTCCATTTCCTTGTTTTGCAGAAGGCTTACTATTATTAACAAATTGTTTCTTATTAATTGGCTCATACATTTCAATATCGCCGGCATATACTTTATCTGCTACTTCTCTAAAAACCGGCCCGGCTACATCAGCGGCATAATAAGAACCTTTTGATGGGTTTTGAACTACAACAATCATCGAATATTTGGGCTTTTCGGCGGGGAAATATCCACTAAAAGAGGCTTGATAAGCCCGTTTTGCCGTATAGCCAGCCGCACCATGAGCCACCTGAGCAGTTCCGGTTTTTCCGGCAATTTTATATAAAGGATTTTTCAGCTTACGTCCCGTGCCACTCGTATCGGATACAACACCTTCAAGCATTTGCTGCAATTTGTTTAACGTCTCATCAGAGCAAACTTTATCAGTGATAACGCGTGCTTTAAAGGTTTCAACCGTATTTCCCAGTCGGCGAATCTCTCTAACAAAAAGTGGGGCAATCATTTTACCTTTATTGGCTACCGCATTATAAAAAGTCAACATTTGTAATGGAGTCATCTTTAATTCGTAACCATAAGCCATTTGCGGTAAGGTTAATCCACTCCAACTATGGCTTTTTGGGGTTTTAATTAGCGGCTTACCTTCTCCGGGAATTTGCAGAACCAAGGGTTCGCCCAGATGTAAATCATGCAATTTGTTGGTAAAGCCAGATGGATTGCCCCTATAATTTTTATAGATCATTTTAGTAATAGCCACATTGGAAGACACTTCAAAAGCTTTCTTCATCGGTATTACCCCATAACCCCCTTCATGCGAATCGCGAATCGTATGTCCATATAGTTTATATTCCCCTCCATCGGTGTTTACCATTGTATTGAGGTCAAACTTTCCATCTTCAAGCGCCACCATATAAGAAGCCAGCTTAAAAGTTGACCCAGGTTCGGCACTTTCGGCAATGGCATAGTTGAACTTCTCCTGGTAAACACCTTCAGAAACTTTGGTAAAGTTTGCTACCGCCCGAATTTCTCCGGTTTCTACCTCCATTAGAATCACACATCCATAATCTGCATTGCTCGCTATTAATTGTTTTTCTAAGGCATTTTGAGCCACATCCTGCATGTTGATATCGATGGTTGAAATAATGTCGGACCCATCTTTAGGTGCGATTTCGATATCGCGGTTTACCGGCATCCATACCCCACCGGAAATGCGCTGCATTAAACGTCTTCCACTTTCGCCATCTATAAATTTTCCATAGGCTCCTTCTAAACCTACAGGTTGAACGTTTTCATTTTTATATCCAATAGTTCTGGCAGCCAGTGTTTTAAACGGAAGAATCCTTTTGTTTTTTTGAACGAGTATTAATCCTCCTTTATACCGCCCTAAGTTGAAAATTGGAAATTTCTTAACGTCATTTAATTGTTGATGGGTTATTTTTCGCTGGAGTAGAAAATACCGTGCACTATCTTTGCGAGCTTCTCTTAGTGTTCTTGAATATTCGCGGGCAGATTTATCCCCAAAGTAAGAGGAAAATTTTTGGGCCAATGAATCTACTTTTTCATAAAACACTTCATCTTTTTCAATTCCGCCTGCTAAAAGATCCATGCGTAACTCATATTCAGGAACAGAGGTTGCTAATAAACTTCCGTCAACCGAATAAATATTTCCTCTCACAGCTTCTACATTTACAAACCGGGTAGATAAACTATCAGCCATTGCTTTCCATTTCTTACCCTGCGCAAACTGTACATGAAAAAGCTTAAACAAAACTGCAAAAGCAAAAAGTACAATAACCCCAAAGGCTATATATACTCTTAGTAATATGTCAGTCCTAATATTCATCTGCTGATATGAGTATCTTTTTTGGCGGCCTTATCGGTTCTCGTAAGCCTAACGTATCTACTTGTTTTGCTACTTCTGTTTGTGTACTTTTCAGCATCAGATCCGCTTTTAATGCTTTATAATCCCAACTTAGCTCCTTTACCTCTTTGCTCAACTTATCTATACTTCGGATATTTTTTTCTGCAAAATGTCTGTTCCCGATGTAAACCATTCCTAAAACAGCCAGATAAATAATGAAGGGTAGCATCGCACTGGCTGCTTCCTTAGAAAAAACGCCATCGGTAAACAGTGCAGTTAAAAAATTTCTCGGAAGCTCTGCCTTTTCCTCTTTCACAGGCTCAATCTGAATTTCGGCTTCTTCTTCAACTATCTCGTTTCTAAAATGGTTATTCATTTCTTCTCCGCTATTCTTAATTTAGCACTACGTGCCCGATTATTTTGCTTTATTTCTTCAACCGACGCTACAACCGCCTTTCTTGTCACGGCTTCTAAGGGTTTAACTGCATTGCCGTAAAAATCTTTCTCTAACTCACCCCGAAACTTTCCCTTAGTAATAAAATTCTTCACTAAACGGTCTTCCAGTGAATGGTAAGACATAACAACCAACCTGCCACCAATTTTTAAAATATCTACTGCCTGGGTTAAAAACTCCTTCAGCGCTTCCAACTCCTGATTTACTTCAATTCGAAGCGCCTGAAAAACTTGAGCCAGGTATTTATTTTCTTTTCCTTTTGGAATTAACGCTATTATCGCACTTTTCAAATCAGCAACAGTTTCTATCGGCTTACTTAACCGGGCCGTTATGATAATCTTCGCCAGGGTTTTGGCATTCTGAATCTCACCATATAGCCCAAAAATCCGATGAAGTTCTTCTTCACTATATGCATTAAGCACTTTTTTAGCCGTCAATTCTCCAGATTGATCCATTCGCATATCCAGATCAGCATCAAAACGAATGGAAAAACCTCGCTCCGGTTGATCAAACTGATGCGATGAAACCCCAAGATCAGCTAGAATTCCATTTACAGATGAAGCGCCATGCAAACGACAATTATTTTTTAAGTAGCGGAAGTTCTGATCAATAAAAGTTAACCGGCTGTCAGCTGGAAGATTCTGCTGTGCATCCATATCCTGGTCGAAAGCCAATAGACGTCCATTTTTACCCAAATGCCTTAAAATCTCCCTGGAATGTCCACCACCACCAAAAGTCACATCCACATAAATACCATCCGGCTTTATCGCCAAACCCTCAATACACTCTTTCAGCATTACCGGAACATGATAATTATTCATCACCCCTCCTTCCCATATTACCCATTACCTCTTCGGCAAGATTTGCAAAGTTTTCAGGCTCGTTATCTAACTGAGAATCATAGGCATCTTTTGCCCATACTTCGATTTTATTAAATTGACAAGACAACACCACATCTGCGCCTATACCGGCATAATCGAGTAAGGATTTGGGAAATAATACACGTCCTGCGGAATCGAGTGTTAATTCTGTCGCTCCGCGAGTAAAATATCGAATAAACTCACGAGTCTTTTTTTCATAGGAGTTCAGCCTGCTTAAATCATCAACGATCTTATCCCATTCCTTACGGGTATAAACCACCAGGTGTTTTTCAAAACCGCGATTCACTACTAATCCTTCCCGCTCTGCATCAGGCAATTGCTTCCTCAATCCAACAGGAATCATCACCCTTCCTTTGGCATCCAGCTTACAATCAAACTCTCCTAAAAAATGAGACATGCGGACTTTTTTACACTAATTGAACGTAAAAATAGAAATGATGTTCCACTTATTACCACTTTTTACCACAAAAAGTTTTCCACAAGATCATTTTTCCCAGTCAACATTCGTCCATAACAAAAAAAAATCCGGGCTGATTTAGCCCGGATTTCTTATCCTCTTGTATAAAAAATTTAGTTACTCGTTGATCGCTTTACATCTGGCAGTTCTTTCCGTAATAGAATCTCAACAACAATTATTTATTTAGATTCAGATTCTTCATGTCTCCATTAGGTGTAATTATAACGTACTCTTTACCTACCTTCTGCGTTTTAGCTTTGTTATTTAATTTGAGCTTAACCTCATACATCACCTGAACAACCGGTTCGAGAATTACCGGGTTAATAACAAAATCAAATTCGTTGCCCAT
>JANWIB010000162.1 GCA_025450155.1 Sphingobacteriaceae bacterium | reverse complement strand
ATACTGCATCACAAAGTTTGAATATTCAATCAAACGATGTAAACCGCATTCGATCCATTTCCTTAGAAATAAGCTCATTAGTTGAACAAGGCGTAAGTTTTTCCGTTAATCCTCCCCAGTATTTTTATACCAAAATAGGAGAAATTAAAATTGAAATTCAGGCCGAAGCCGCTAAAGATGCCATGATCCGAGGACAACGAATTGCCAAAGCTACCGGGCGTGAACTGGGAGCCTTAAAAAGTGCCAGAATGGGTGTTTTGCAAATCACACCCGAAAACTCAACCGAAACTTCCGGTTACGGGATAAACGATGTCAGTTCTATCCGAAAAGAAATTACGTCAGTAGTAAGCGCCGACTTTGCGATAGAATAAGAGCGCATTTCAATAAAAAATGGCATATTTACGCCCAGTTGATATGCCATTTTTTTTATACCTGTTATTTACAACCGCTACCTGGTTTTGGCTTTTAGGTGCTATCCTTTTAGGAATTGGTTATGCGGCTTTACTGTATAACAAGAAGTCGAAACTTCCAAAAAATCAACTTCGTGCGGTATTCACTTTACGAGCTTTAGCGGTGGCTGGCATGGTGTTTCTCCTGTTTGCACCTTTGATAAAAATTGCCAATAAGCGATTAGAGAAACCCATCATACTGATTGCGCAGGATAATTCCGCATCTATTAAAATTTCTAAACCAGAAAATTTTAATCCATCCGCCTATTCAAAAAATTTAAAGGCCTTAAAAGAAAAACTTCAGCGTGATTTCGAGGTAAAAACTTTTCGCTTTGGAACTCAGGTGAATCCGGGTTTACATTTTGATTCTAAGGATAATTTGACCAATATTTCTGCCTTTTTTAAGCAAGTAAATGACCAATATGCCAACCGGAATATCGGCGCTGTTATTCTGGCCTCGGATGGGTTATACAATCAGGGAGGAGACCCCCAATACGAAGCAGCTAAAATAAAAGCACCCATTTATACCATAGCTTTGGGTGATACCGTCCCGAAAAAGGATATTTTGATTTCTGATATCCGATATAATGATATTGTATTTCTCGGCAATCAATTTCAAATTGAGGTTGAAATTGATGCTTATTTAAGCAAAGGAGCTGAAAGCAGAATAAGTGTAGCAGATAAATCCGGCATTAAAACTTCAAAACCCTTTCGTATTATTTCCAATGATTATCATGTCACCATTCCACTAACTTTAAATGCAAATGCGAAAGGAATTCAGCGGTTTACGGTAAGCCTGACACCAATAGCAGGGGAGCTTTCATCTGAAAATAACTCGAAAACAATTTTTGTAGAGGTTATTGATGACAGACAAAAAATTACCATCGTTGCTAATTCTCCACATCCGGATATTGCCGCTTTAAAACAAAGTATTGAGGAAAATAAAAATTATGAGGTGAAAGTAGTCATGGCTGATTTGGTAAAGGCCAACGACATTGCACAAGCCGATCTTGTTATTTTACATCAATTACCCTCAACTAATAACAGTGCTCAAGATATTTTACGTCAGGCAAGTAAGAAGCCAACCTGGTTTATCTTGGGTATACAAAGTAGCTTGCCTGTTTTTTCATTCTCCCAAAATGTTTTAAGTATTGCCGATAATGGAAGGATACAGGAAGCATTTGGTACAGTAAAAAATGATTTTTATGCTTTTACATTATCAGAAGAAAGTAAAATACGGACGCTACATTTTGCACCCTTGTTTGTGCCTTTTAGTAATTACACGTTGAAAGATCAGGCAGCCGTATTGTTGTCACAACGAATAGGCAAAATAGAAACCAATAAACCACTGTTATTATTTTCTACAGGGCATAGCCGGAGAGTTGGAATTTTAACCGGAGAGGGATTGTGGCGATGGAAATTAAATGAATTTGAAGAAAATGGCAATAGCCTGGCTGTAGATGAACTGATAAATAAAACCATTCAATACCTCTCATCTAAAGAAGACAAACGGAAATTCAGGGTGTATACCTATAAAACCACATTTGAGGAGAACGAACAAGTAGTATTTAATGCCGAGTTGTATAACGATGCCTACGAGTTGGTAAATGCTCCAGATGTTAACATGTTGCTAAAAAATAAGGCTGGTAAAAGTTATTCTTTTCTGTTTTCCAGAACCGGGAATTCTTATGAATTAAATGCAGGCATACTTCCTGTGGGAGATTATACGTTTAGCGCATCAACCATTTTGGGCCAAAGAAAATATAGTTTTTCGGGACAATTCAATATCATGAAGCAACAATCGGAGTTTTTACAAACTACGGCAAACCATCAGTTGCTATTTTCACTGTCAAACCAATCAGGTGGTGAAATGATTAGCCCGGATGGTATAGAAAAGCTCGAAGGATTAATTAAGAAAAACGAGCTGGTAAAAACCGTTTCTTACGAGGATAAGCAATACGAAGAACCGATTAATTTGAAAGGAATATTCTTTTTCCTGTTAGCATTGTTAGCCTCAGAATGGTTTTTTCGAAAAAGAAATGGAGAGATATAAGGTGAGCTTGGGTTGTACAATTAAATCTAAAAAAAGGAGTCGCTTCATATCTTAATGAAGCGACTCCTTTTATAAAGTAAATAAATGGGTTTTATTCTACAACAATATCCGCAACGGATGAACGCATAATATCCGTTTTATTTAATACCGTAACTTTATCGTTCTTCCAGTAAACGCCAAAAGCATCTGCCCAGCCCGAGGCATAAACATCTTCACCAAATTTGAATATTTTATACGGGTAATAACTGCTGTAGCCTGTAGGAACTTCTAAAGTTTTTTTCTGTACGGTCGGTGCCGTAGATTGTATATCAATTACAAAATAAGCCGGGTTTCCATAAACCGCGTCTCCAACAAGTTTTCTTCCGGCAATATAAAATTTATTGTTTTCAAATACACCCTTTCCTCCGGGTAGTTCATACCCATCCAGGTTAAGTTTATTGGGAGTTATAGTCACATTTTTAGCCAGTTTTACATAATAATAATGGCCGCTGGTATTGGTTTGTCCAATGATATGCGTAATATCATTTTGGATATAAACGTGAACGGGGTTAATATTATTCCACCAATATTCGGTCGCGTCTCCCGGATCGGGAGTATTTATAGTATAGCTGCTATATAAACCACCATTTTTGTAATGTTCAACAATGGTTTTTATATCTTCAGTTTCGGTGGATGGAATATGTCCTATAGCTATAACATGCACATCAGAGCCTATGGCTTGTATGTGAATAGGCGTTTTATCTGTGGATAAGATACTAAACTCATGTCTTGTAACAGTGCTTCCATTATTGGTTATTTTATAATAATAATAAGCAACATCGCCATCGTTTACCAATATATAGGCATCGTTATTAGTAGGATTAATAGAATAATTTAGAATATATTCTTGCGAAGGAGAAAAACCGACTTTATCGGCCAACACAGTTTTTATACCGTCTGCCCACATAACAATTCTTGATTTTGAGGGCGACCAAACCTGCTCTCTGCCAAAATAATTCCATTTGGAATTAACTTTTTGCATAAATTCCATGTAGTAGTGGGTATTATTAAGCGTAGGAAGAAAGTTTGTTTCTCTTTTGTCGGTCCACAAGGTAGGCTTTGAAGGAGCATCAGTATTGGCAAACGAACTGCCTAAAATGCTTATTTTTTTTACTGGCTCTGGCTGGGGTTGCGGATTATTTCCGGGTTCTTCTTTACAAGAGGTTACTAATGCGATTAATGCGATAAATAAAGAAATCTTTCTCATGTTAAATATTTGTTTCTCCTTATACGAAAAAATAGAGGAGAGTGATACAGGGTATGAAGTCTTATTGTTGCGGGGATTTTTCTGGTACAATAACGTACACATCTTCATCATCCTTTTTCATTAGGTATTTTTCGCGGGCAAACTTCTCTAATTGCTCCGGATTTGTTGTCAATTCTTCTAAATCTTTCTTGGTCTGCTCCGTTTCTTTAATATAGAATGCTTTTTCCTCTTCCAGTTTGTTCACTTGTGAACGGTATTCGTATTGCGACATTAGATCGTTCCGATCAAAGAATAACATCCATACCACAAAGCAACTGGTTACCAGGAAATATTTGTTTTGAAGAAGAGATACGAGCCGATTCATAACACAAAGTAAAACAAAAACATCCGAAATTTTATGTTCTTTATAATTAATGTTTTTTTGTTGCTTGCTTAGCATTGATGAATATGGCAATTACAATGGAAGCAATTAAAATCAGGGAAATATACCTATCGAAAAACTTCAATAATGGAGCATAATAATCGAGAGCGTTATAATAATTTTCTTCCGCTCCGTCCGCTTTTTTTATTTGATTCATAACATGCGCCAGGATGGTTAATAGTATTCCTCCGGGAATTAAAATGATCCAGGAGAAGTTGAATAATCGCTCTACTCTATGAGATGCGGTTGAATATTCTTTTATTAAATAAGTAATTAATAATACACACCCGGCCAATAAAACCCAGGTTACGGAGATTATTAAAGCGGCATCGCCTACACTAAAACTAAAACCCATAGTTGTTGCCTTTAAAATAAACGCCTACAGCATTGAAAAAATAAGTAACGAAATAAAGCAAATTAAAAAGCCAATCACAATCCATACGAAGAGTTTTTGTGCAAATTTTTCAGCTTTCTCACCCTTTTCTAGAAGTTGAGAAAGTTCTACTGAATCCTCTTCATCAATAATATCAATAATTTTGTCTTCAGATGGATCGTAACCTGTTAGTTCATTATAAATTTCGATAGCTTTTTCGAAATCATCTTGATTAACCCAGATCTGAATCTTTCCAATTTCAACCGGGTATCTACTATCTGGCAGCTTCTCTTTTTCTAAAAAACACGCTATACCTCGTGTTTTAAGCTCGTCAGTAAAATATTTTGTCTCCTGTATATTAATACAACTGCAAAGAAACACCAACGATGAGTCATCCTTATTATTCTCCATTGAGAAATTAAAACTTCACTATTATTTCAGGAACTTAAAATCTTTTCCGATAAAACGGGCTGCACTACCCAATTCTTCTTCGATACGAATGAGCTGGTTGTATTTAGCGATCCTGTCCGAACGGGAAGCCGAACCGGTTTTAATTTGTCCGCAATTTAACGCTACCGCTAAGTCGGCAATAGTAACATCTTCTGTTTCGCCAGAACGGTGACTCATTACCGAGGTATAGCCATTGTTTTGCGCTAAAGAAACCGCATTGATAGTTTCTGTTAAAGAACCAATCTGGTTTACTTTTACCAAAATGGAGTTAGCAGTGTTGGTATCAATTCCTTTTTGAAGGCGTTTTACATTAGTTACGAATAAGTCATCGCCCACTAACTGTACATTAGCTCCAATTTTCTCTGTTAACAATTTCCAGCCATCCCAATCATCTTCGGCCATTCCGTCTTCAATGGAGATAATCGGGTATTTCTGAGTTAACTGGGCAAGGTATTCAGCATGTTCAGCGCTGGTACGCACAGCGCCTTTAGCACCTTCAAATTTGGTATAATCGTATTTACCATCTTTATAAAACTCGGAAGCCGCACAATCAAACGCTAAATAGATGTCTTCTCCTGGTTTGTATCCCGCTTTTTCAATAGCCTTTAATATCGTTTCAACTCCATCTTCGGTACCATCAAATTTTGGAGCAAACCCACCCTCATCGCCTACTGCTGTAGAAAGGCCCCGATCGTGTAAAATTTTCTTTAAGTTGTGAAAAACCTCTGTTCCCCAGCGTAATGCTTCGGAAAACGAAGAAGCCCCGGCAGGCATAATCATAAATTCCTGGAACGCAATGGGAGCATCCGAGTGCGAACCGCCGTTTACGATGTTCATCATTGGAATAGGAAGCGTATTTGCATTAACGCCACCAATATAACGGTATAAAGGCTGGCGGCTTTCCTGAGCTGCGGCCTTAGCAACTGCTAAGGAAACACCTAAAATAGCGTTTGCACCAATATTACCTTTATTTTCAGTTCCATCTATTTCGTTCATCAGCCGGTCTATCATGTTTTGTTCAAACACGTCGATTCCTTTAAGCTCTTTGGCTAATTTTTCGTTTACATTTTTAACCGCATTCAAAACACCTTTACCCATGTATTTTGATTTGTCATTATCACGAAGTTCAACAGCTTCGTGCATACCTGTTGAAGCGCCAGAAGGTACTGCAGCACGGCCAAGAATACCATTTTCGGTCATTACGTCTACTTCAATAGTTGGATTGCCCCGGGAGTCAAGTATTTGGCGGGCGTGTACGTCTAAAATTAAGCTCATATTTTTTTATTCTATCGTTTAGAAGGTTTACTAAGTGTGATATTAACACTTTTATTGTTGCACTTCAAAAATAGTTTTTTTTGGGAATAAAAAATATTCATTTTGACATGCAAAAAGCTAATATAAATTATAGCTTATACTGATTTAAGACTTTTTCAAGATTCAAGTTAATCGTTGTTAATTCTTTTTGAGCTATTTCTTTTCCTTTATTATGAAGAATTCCCTCATAAAATAGTGTTAGATCAAAGGTTTTTTTATTCTGATAATCTGCGATGATTAAATGGGGCATTGATTCAGAATTAATGTAGGTAATAGTCAATTCAGGATTTTTATCATTGGGGTAATTTATGTAATAGGCCAACTTATTATCTTTTTTAAAATGATTGATGATGCGATAATAATTGTTCGTTGCTTTTTGCATCAGATTTTCGTTATTACTTTGTGCATGAGTGGATGATGTGTTAATTAAAATTAATACTCCTATTATCACCAGTTTTATTTTCATATTTCTTTCTAAATAAAAAAGGAATTTACTTTTTCTTTTTTATTTCGGCTATTATCACTCCAAAATTTCCATCCAATTGTTCCTGATTTTCTTTAGGTAAATAAATTCTGGATACACCACCATCTAAATAAAGGGCATTTTTGCATCCCATTTTCTTAAAATAAAAGGCGAAGTCATAAAAATTTATCCCTTCTTTAGAAATTGCAAAGATTAATTTTCCATCCGGAAGAATACCAACCCCATTCCGGGTATTCAAGTTTTCAGAATTTTTTTTAAAATCGGGATGAATTTGACCGTCAACTACTAATAAAGGCCCTGATTGAGTGGCATATTTTACATTATCGCTGCCCGGATAATCTTCTGTTTTACAAATGAAAGGTTTATTATTCTTTATTATATAAAAAATACCATTGGGCTGTAAATAGAAGTTGCCGTAAGCTTTTTTTACCCGATTAATTTTAGCCAATGTATCCCCATTTTCGATATACAATCCTAAAGGGGAGGAATCTTCTTTATACATCCCCCCATTCATAGCAAAAATGAGGTCTTGATTAGTTGTATTAAGCCAATCTCTAAGGTTTTTGTGATTTTTTATTATTTGGCCGGCACTATTTTTCCAAAAGAATTTTAAGTTTTGGGTTTTAAGATTTACCGTATAACTGATAATTTTTTCTGAGTTATTCTGTGTTTTTTTATAAATTGTTAGAGAAGTTAATCCAAACAGCACTATAATTATGACTATAAATTTATGCCTCTTCATTAGATGCAAATTTACTCTTCCCACTTAAAAACTTTTATCGCCAGAGCATAAATTGCAATTCCCCATATCAACATAATCAGCAACTGTTGTTTTACATCCATTAGTCCAGCCCCTTCAAAAGCAACCTTTCTCATGGCATCATTTAGATAAGTGAGTGGCAGGGCTTTACTGATAGGTTGTAGCCAGCTTGGAAAAGCTTCTATAGAAAAAAATGTCCCTGAAAGCAAGAACTGGGGCAGGGTAATCATGTTTGCAATTGGTGGAATAGAGCTTTCATTTTTAGCGATGCCCGAAACGACAAAGCCAAATCCCATGAAAACAATTAATCCCAAAGCAGATAAGGCCAGCATATTCAATACCGTGAGTGCGCCATTTATCAGGGTAAATCGGAATAGGAAATGGCCAATTAAAATGATGATAAGTGCCCCGATAAGGGAAAATACTAATCGGCTAATTGCTTCGCCTAAAACAATGCTGGATCGTTTAACCGGGGTGGCAAAAAAGCGCTTGATAACCAATGTTATGCGTAGGCTTATAAAAACAAACGCGGTGCCGAATACGCCGGAGCTTAATAGTGAGAAGCCAAGCTGACCAGGCAGAATAAAATCAATAGTTTTATATTCACGCCCCTTCAAGGTGGTTTCTCTTAGCTCTGCAATGGGCGGAGGACCATGCACGGCCCGGTTATTTATAGAAACCAGAATAGTATTAAGCATCGATTTTAGGATATTTCCTTTATCAGAAGAGGCTTCGCTGTATTGCGCATTCAGAAAATAAGCAGGAAGTTTTTGAGGATTCTTTTGGATGTTTAAAATAGCGTCAATCCGTCCTTTTACCAAATCGGTTGTCATTTCCTGTTGCGACTCGTTAATCAGTTTTACTACTTTGATGTTTTTTAATGCCTGGTATATGGCATTTGATGTATCGCTCTGAGGAGCAATACCTACCTTAAGTTTTATTCCTCCACCGCCAATAAAGCCAAATACAACAATAAAAATGAGTGGGAAAGCTAAACTGAAAACTACTGCAGAGGGGCTGCGCACAATAGAACGAAAGCTTGCTTTGGCTATTGCAAGTGTAGCTCTGGTATGGCTATATGATCTATTATTATCCATAATCAAATAGTTAATTATTACTTAATCTTCACGCCATTCTTTACCGGTAAGATGAATAAATACATCTTCGAGGTTTGCTTTTTTTACCTCTTTCTTTCTTTCAAATCCTGAAGCTACCAGGGTGTCTATAAAATGATCGGGAGTATCTATTCCGATAATTTTGCCACTATCTACAAAAGCAACCCGATCGCAGAGCACTTCAGCCTCATCCATATAGTGTGTTGTAATGACGATCGTTGTTCCTGATTGCCGAATATCCTGTATCAGATTCCATAGATTTCTTCTTGCTTGCGGATCCAAACCAGTAGTGGGTTCATCAAGAAAAATGATTTTAGGTTGATTGATGAGTGTAGTAGCAATAGAAAACCGCTGCTTTTGCCCTCCTGACAGGGCTTTGTATTTTGACTTTGCTTTGTCTGTCAAAGCTACTTTTTCAAGAAGTTCCATCGGTTTAACATCAATGCCGTACAAGCCAGAAAATAATTCGATCAATTCGCTTAAATTAAGATTTGGATAGTATCCTGCTGATTGTAGCTGAACGCCAATCCTTCTTTTAATCTGCTCCGGGCCTGTATCGATAGAAAAGCCATCAACATACACTTCTCCCGAGGTTTTTTCACGTAGCGTCTCAATAATTTCAAGAGTAGTTGTTTTTCCTGCCCCGTTTGGACCAAGAAGACCAAAAATTTCTCCTTCAAAAACCTCAAAGCTGATATCTTTTATAGCAGTGAAATCACCGTACTTTTTTACCAGATTTTTAACCGTGATAATAGATTGTAGCATTTTTCAAAAATGGTACAACAAAACGAATAAAACACATACTTTTTGTCGAAAAAGTAAAATTTATCAATAAGAAGTACGAAAAGATCGAATGAATTGCTATTATCCCTTTTTCATCAACTCTACGAATTGATCAAAAAGATATCTGGAATCGTGCGGACCGGGAGAAGATTCAGGATGGTATTGTACGGAAAAAGCTTTCTTTCCTTTTACCCGGATACCCTCAATCGAATTGTCATTCAGATTAATATGCGTTATTTCAACTTTATCAGAATTTCTGACATCGTCTGATACTACACCAAATCCATGATTTTGCGAAGTTACTTCGCAATGATCAAGCACAATATTTTTTACGGGATGATTTAACCCCCGATGCCCGTTAAACATCTTTACAGTACGGATACCATTTGCCAGAGCCAGCAATTGGTGGCCTAAGCAAATACCAAACATCGGTTTATCAGCTTCTAATATCTTTTCCACTGTTTCAATAGCATACGACATAGCAGAAGGGTCGCCAGGCCCATTGGAAATAAAATATCCGTCGGGATTCCATGTTTCCATTTCTTCAAAAGAAGTTTTGGCTGGAAACACTTTGGCATAAATATTTCTGGCATCAAAATTTCTTAGGATATTCTTTTTTACACCTAAATCCAACACCGCTACCCGAAGTTTACTATTTTCATCACCATAGAAATAAGGCGTTTTTGTAGATACTTCAGACGACAGTTCCAGCCCGTCCATTGACGGCACTTTAGCTAGTCGCCCTTTCAATTCTTCTACATCCAGAATCTCGGAAGAAATGATACCATTCATTGCCCCTTTATCACGAATATGGCGCACAAGAGAACGCGTATCAATATCGGAAATAGCTATAATGTTCTCCTCCTGGAAATAATCCTGAATAGATTCCGTTGCTAATTTTCTGCTGTAAACGGTATTGAAATTTTTACATACTAACCCGGCAATTTTAATTGCACCAGACTCGATTTCACCCTCATTTATCCCATAATTGCCAATATGTGCATTCGTAGTTACCATGATTTGGCCATAGTAAGAAGGATCAGTGAAAATTTCCTGATAACCCGTCATGCCCGTATTAAAACATATTTCTCCGGTAGTTGTACCAATCTTTCCGGCCGCCTTACCATGATAAACCGTTCCATCTTCAAGTAGTAATACAGCAGGTAATTTGGTATAGTAGGTCATTCTTTAATTGTATTTAATGTTTTTATCCGATCGTTAAGATTTATTCTAAGTAAAAGATTCTGATTGGTTATCCCCTCTTGTTCGGCATAACCATTTTTAAGGGAGTGATAATTGCAGAAAAAAAAGTGAAGAAAATCAGTAGTTTCGGAATAAATTCCGTGTTTTTCAGGATTTTTGCTGAAGTAAAGTACTTCAATTTTCACAGGGCACAAATTTAGGATTTTAAATTAAAATAATGGTGTAATGTGATTTACTTTCTACCTTTGTTCCCCATATTATTTTATTGCACTATGTCAGTAAATAAAGAAATTAAGCGGATTACTACCCATACATTGCAATCTATGAAACATGATGGCGAAAAGATCGCCATGCTGACTTCATATGATTTTTCTATGGCTACTATTGTAGATGATGCAGGTATGGATATTATTCTGGTTGGAGATTCGGCTTCGAACGTAATGGCTGGCCACGAAACTACCTTGCCTATTACTTTAGATCAAATGATTTATCATGCCGCTTCAGTAGTTCGGGCCGCAAAACGTGCATTGATTGTGGTAGATCTTCCTTTTGGCTCCTATCAAGGCAACTCCAAAGAAGCGCTGAATTCGGCTATACGAATTATGAAAGAAGCTGGCGCCCATGCGGTAAAGCTGGAAGGGGGTATAGAGGTACGCGAATCGGTAGAACGGATTATTACTGCAGGAATACCCGTAATGGGGCATTTAGGGTTAACGCCACAATCCATTTATAAATTTGGAACGTATACGGTTAGGGCAAAAGAAGAGGCGGAAGCCCAAAAATTAAAAGATGATGCATTGATTTTACAGGAAGCCGGTTGCTTTGGTGTTGTATTAGAAAAGATTCCGGCAAAACTTGCCGAAGAAGTAACCAAAAGCTTGCGTATTCCTACTATTGGTATAGGAGCAGGACCGAGTTGTGATGGACAGGTATTGGTTATTAACGATATGTTAGGATTAACTAAAGGATTTAAACCTCGTTTTTTACGCCAATATCTGGATTTGTATCAGGAAATCAACGGAGCAGTAAAATCGTACGTAAACGATGTGAAGACCCAGAGTTTTCCGAACGAAAAAGAGCAGTATTAATGCAAACGTGGTAATATGCAACTGGTGCAAATGAATAAATCTGAACGTAAGGGAATAAAATATCCTTCTATTGCGGTAGCTATTACTGATAAAGATGTTTTGTATGAAGACAATCATCTGATTGCAATTAATAAGCAAGCTGGAGATATTGTTCAGACAGACGAAACAGGTGATGAGCCTTTAGACGAAAAAGTAAAAAAATACATTGCCAAAAAGTATAATAAACCCAATGGCGCTTTTTTAGGCGTGGTTCATCGGCTGGACCGGCCGGTAAGTGGAGTTATTCTTTTTGCCAAAACCAGTAAGGCTTTAGACCGGGTGAACCAGTTATTTAAAAGCCGGGAAATGAAAAAAACCTATTGGGCAGTAGTACGCAAACGCCCCGTACCCGAGAGTGGGAATTTGGTGCATTGGCTGGTTAAAAATCCTCAAAAAAACGTGACCAAAACTTACGATCATGAAGTTCCGGGAAGTTTGCGCTCAGAATTAAATTATAAACTGATTGGGGAGTTAAATGGCTATTATTTAATTGAAGTGGACCCCATTACAGGCCGGCCGCACCAAATCCGGGTGCAACTTTCTACACTAGGTTGCCCTATTGTTGGCGATAATAAGTATGGTTATCCGCGTGGCAGTTTAAAGAAAAGTATTTGTTTACATGCCAAAAGGCTGCGCTTTGTGCATCCGGTTAAGAAAGAACCGGTTGATATTCAGGCACCGTTACCTAAAGATGGTTTTTGGGAAAAGTTTGATGTTTTTAGCGAACAAAACTTTCCAGAATCTTAAATCCCTCTGTAGTTCCAATTTTTATCTCGTTCAAGCTATTGGGTATCAGCACACATTCGCCCATTCTAACAGCTAAAACTTCATGATTATATTGGATTTGGTATGAACCCTGAACGCATGTATGGATCACAAAAGAATCCAGCTGGCTGTAATCTCTTATTGTGCTTTGGCTAAACTCAAGAACATTAGTAGTGAAATAAGGGCATTCAACTGCGATTACGACCTCATTTTGTTTATGCTTATATTGAGTTTTATAGGCCGGATAAACGTGATAGTCAATGGCAGCTAAAGCAGCTTTCGTATGTAATTCGCGTTTTTTTCCTCTGTCGTCCACCCGGTCAAAATCATAAATCCGGTAGGTGATATCCGAGGTTTGTTGAATTTCAGCAATGAGTAAACCTTTGCCAATGGTATGCACCCGGCCTGCCGGAAGGAAGAAAATATCGCCGGCCTCTGCAGTTTCTTTGTTTAAAATGTCATTCAGTTTTCCGGTTTCTAATTTTTGCAGATACATCTGTTCATTTACCTGTTGGTTGAAGCCCGAGATGAGGGTAGAACCCGGATCCGCCTGAATAATATACCACATTTCGGTTTTTCCAAAAGAATTATGCCGTTGGCGGGCTAATTCATCATTGGGGTGAACCTGAATGGAGAGATCATCATTGGCATCAATAAACTTTACAAGCAACGGAAATTCGTTTTCATATCTTTCATAAACCTTTTTGCCCACCAAGTCTATTGTACACTTTTCTAATACGGAAGAAAGGGTTTCTCCTTTTAAGGGGCCATTGTCAATAACAGACACATCGCCTTTAACGCCTGATATTTCCCAGGTTCCACCACAATTAGGCAGCGGAGAAAAATCTTTTCCTAAAATGGTTTTTATTTTGTTCCCACCCCAGATTTTGTCTTTAAAGATGGTTTTGAATTTTAAGGGATACAGTTCCGTCATTGTCTTGATATGTCCGCTCCAAAAGTATATTTTTTTAGCCCATCTGTCAATATTGGCACTTTAACTAAGGTGCTTCAAACAATTGAATTAGTACGTCACCTTAATTATCCAAGCATCACCTTCATCTTTAGCGATCTTGTTATAGTCATTATAGGAAATAGACCCTACAGCTCTT
>JANWIB010000161.1 GCA_025450155.1 Sphingobacteriaceae bacterium | reverse complement strand
TAAGGATCTTTTGGAGCATTTTGGATTAATGATATTAGCTAAATCCTCAGAAGATTTTATCTATCAGTACGACCCGGTAACTCAAACTAACGTTTTTAGAGCAATCATCAGCCTTAGGTAAATCTGAAATCCCCCTAAGCCTTCCAGCTAAATTTTTTGATTTTATCAATTCCGGTATGAATCTGGTTGCCTAATTTTAAATACCCGTACAATTACCTGTATTTTTTGTTAATGTAATAATACTAGGAGAGGCAATGTACACCACTGAAAGGAGATTATATAAACGGGCTTTGGCTTTCGCCTCCTTTATTGTGTTTTATAATATTATCGAAGGACTAATATCCATATCAGTAGGTTATATGGATAAATCTCTTACACTTTTTGGTTTTGGGGTAGATTCTTTTATAGAAGTAGCATCAAATCTGGGTGTTATTTATATGATAAAACGTGTTGAGCAACATTCTAAAAGCAGCCGGACGCCATTCGAAAATACGGCCCTAAGAATTACAGGTTATAGCTTTTACTTATTGTCGTTTGGTTTAGCTATAGGTATTGTTGAAAACATCATAAATAAAGGCCGGTCAGAAAATACACTCTGGGGAGTAGTTATTTCAGTGCTGTCTATTGGAGTCATGTATTATATCGCTACATCGCAAATTAAAACTGGAAAAGCACTTGGTTCCGCGGCTATTGTAGCCGATGCAAAATGCACTATGGTTTGCGTTTATATGTCAATTGTACTACTCGTATCCAGTGCGATTTATCAGTTTACTGGTTTCGGCTACGCTGATGCCATAGGAGCTGCAGGATTAATTTACTTTTCTGTTAGAGAGGGGAGAGACGCTTTAGAAAAAGCACGAGGAAAAGCATGTTGTGAATCATGATTTTCATGGATATAAAATAATACAACCCTCAAAAATGAGGGTTGTATTGTCAAACAAACAAATTTTAAACATTAAATTAATAAGATCTGCCGCCCCTATTATTACCGTTGTTCCCACCGGCTTTATTATAGCTGCCCTTGTTATAACCACCCCGATTAAAATCATCGCGGTTGCCGTTTCCGGAAAAGTTATTTCTTCTGTTATGGGTATCTTTTTTATCTAAGGCTTTACTCACAGAAATGTTTCGTTCATAAATTTCTGTCCCATTTAAAACCTCAATAGCTTTTAAGGCTTCATCATCATTCGGCATTTCAATAAAGCCATAACCCTTACTTTTACCAGTATCTTTATCTGTAATGAGTCTTACAGAATTAACCTTGCCATAATCTTCAAAGATTTCTTTGATTTCAGTTTCTTCCAAACTATATGGAAGACTTGCGATAAAAATGTTCATTTACTTATGATTTAAAAATAGGGTAACACCCTTTTTGAAGAATTGTTTTGAAAATTTTTATTTTTTATAAAAAATAAAATAGTAGACAGTGTAAAGAATAATTGTCTTGTTTTAAGGTCATGTTTTATACAAAAAGAAGAGTTATAGAAAAAGCCCCACTTAAGTGGAGCTTTGCGGATAGTTTTTGATCTTAATATATTTACCTTAAACGTTGGCATACATATTGATATTATATCTATAGAAATTTGTTTTAATCTTCAAGCCTTCAGATAAATCTGGAGGCTTTTTTAATGGGCATACTATTTTGTCTACCATGCTGCAAATCTTATTTATTCGTCCTAATTTTGCGGTGTAAAATCAGGTTATGCCTAAAATCAAAAATACTGCTGCTTCTCCGCTAATGGTTATTGTAGCTTTTGCTATTGTTTATATCGTTTGGGGGTCTACTTATTTTTTTATCCAAAAGGCATTAAAAGGTTTTCCTCCCTTTCTGATTGGGGCAATTCGCTTCCTTTCAGCTGCATTGCTTATGTTGTTGTGGTGCTTGTATAAAAAAGAAGAAATTTTTATTGGCAGGCAATTAAAACACGCCTTTATTACCGGATTACTATTGCTTTTTATAGGTAATGGTTCAGTAATTTGGGTAGAACAATATCTTTCGAGTGGACTGGTCGCTATTACTATAGCATCTTCTCCTTTGTGGTTTGTTTTGTTTGATAAGCCCAAGTGGAAGGAGAATTTAACAAGTAAAGCCACCATTGGAGGATTATTAATGGGATTTATAGGGGTATTGTTGCTGTTTTATGAACATATTTTAAAAGCTCTTTATACAAAAAGCAGCGGCGTTGAACTTGGCGGAATGATCATCGTAATACTTGCAGCGATGTCGTGGGCAGGGGGTTCGATTTATTCCAAATATGCCGCCTCTGGTAGCTCTGCTTCGGTCAGTTCAGCGTGGCAGATGTTTGCCGCCGGACTGGCTTTTAGTATCGTCAGTTTAATACGGGGCGAAACAAGCGGATTAAATTGGGCAGCTATTCCGGTTTCTGCATGGGCTTCTCTTGCGTACCTGATCTTCTTCGGGTCCATTTTGGCCTTTAGTGCTTATATATGGCTTTTGGAAGTTCGGCCCGCAACGCAGGTAAGTACTTACGCGTACGTAAATCCGGTAGTTGCCGTATTGTTGGGCATTTTTTTGGCAAGCGAATCCATTTCTATGCTTCAAATAACAGGATTGGTAGTAATTTTGACGAGTGTATTGCTGATTAACTTAGTCAAATACCGTCAGGAGAAAATAAGAAGTAAGACTTTAGTAAACGAGGTATAGATTTTCTTATTAATTCACCTATTTGTTTTTATCCGCATAAGCAAATACCTTTTGTAAAAGTGCGGTTCCCCTGGCATTGGCGTTATTTCTGATTTTTAGTTCTTCCTGAGCAGTTTCATAGAATAAACCATCTAATGCTTTTTGCAAAGCATATTCAGTCAAATCAGGGTTAATTTTAGTAACTAAGGGAACTTTATTGTATTGAGTTATGGCATTAGACCAATGCTTAGTAGCGCCTACTTTTTCAAGACTATTTCGAATAATAGGCTTAAACTTTTCTTTAAGCGGATTGGTTGTAGCTTGTTTAAAGTAATGGGTTGCTGCATCTTTTTCTTTTGCTAAAAGGATGTTGGAAGCATCGTTTAATGACATATTTTTAATGGCTGAGACAAAAATAGGCAAGGCTTCTTTGCTGGCATCTTCCGCAGCCCGGTTCAGACTCAATATTACATCATCGCATTGTCTGTTAAAACCTAAACCACGTAATGTTTTTTCCATCTTTTGCGCTTCGGATGGGAATACTATTTTGACAGCCATGTTATTAAGAAATCCATCGATTGCAGAGAGGCGCTTGGTTCCTGCAGTCACACCTGATTCCAATGCTTCTTTAATACCCGAAGTAATTTCGGCAGAAGATGGAGTGTTGCCGGAAGAAGTTGCTTGTTTAATAATGGATGGGATTTTAAACTGACTTTTTGCATTTAGTGCTACCAGAACAGTGAAAATGGGGATGAGGGCTATACATTTTCTAAATTTCATCTCATGTATTTTGGTTGAGTAATAATACGGGATGCATTTTTAAATGTTGCCAGAATTTAAATGTATAAAATAGAAAAACCATCATTAATGATGGTTTTTCTGGGATTAATGGCTGATTATTTATTAAATCAACTGAACACTTCGTTTTACAAACTCTGTTAAGTCTGAACCAGTAAGCATTCCCTGAGAAAGCAAGGCTAAATCAAAGGCTTGTTTGGCTAGCTGGCCTTGTTCTTCTTCGTTTTCTGCTTGGAGTATGCGATTAATTAATGGATGATTTCCATTAACAGCCACTTTGTAGTTTTCAGGCATCATACCGTAAAAGCTCATACCTCCGCCCATTTGTGACATGTCTTTCGTCCGGCGCATAAATTCATCCATGGTTACATGTACCGGAAGTTCATCCGGGTTCAGGCTTTCAATCTCCACGTTCATGTTCGGTTTGTTAATCGCCTTTTCGAACACCGCTTTAACCTTAGTGCTTTGCTCTTCGGTAAGGGCATGTTTTGGTGTGTCGTTTTTCTGAATCAGTTTATCTATTACATCAGAATCTACTCGCTTTAAGGCTGTTTTTTCAAGTTTCTGCTCCAGTTGGCTAATGAAATGGTTATCAATAGGAGAGTTCATCACCAATACGTCATAAACCTTATTGTTTGCCGACTGAATGTAGGTATCCTGTTTAGCCGCATCGGTAGTGTAGAGGTAAACCAAGGTACTATCCTTATCGGTTTGCAGCGGTTTTATTTTCTCTTTGTATTGATCTAAAGTGAAGTATTCATTCTTGGTATTGCTTAGCAAAGCAAAATCTTTGGCTTTATCATAAAACTTCTCTTCGCTAATCATACCATATTTAACAAATAGGCCAATATCTTGCCACTTCTCTTCAAAAACTTTACGATCTTTCTTAAATAATTCTGCCAGTTTATCGGCAACTTTTTTGGTAATATAGGTATTGATCTTTTTTACATTACTGTCGGCTTGTAGGAAACTCCGGGAAACGTTTAATGGAATATCTGGCGAGTCAATTACACCATGTAATAACATTAAAAATTCGGGAACAATATCTTTTACCTCATCCGTAATAAATACCTGGCGTGAAAATAACTTGATTTTGTTAGGTTTTAACTCGAAATCGTTCTTGATTTTGGGAAAATAAAGCACCCCGGTTAAATTAAAGGGATAATCCACATTCAGATGGATCCAAAAAAGTGGATCTTCGGAGAATGGATACAGTTCTTTATAAAATGCCAGGTAATCCTCATCCTTCAAATCGGCAGGTGCTTTTGCCCAAATGGGGTTGGTGTTATTGATGATGTTATCAACTTCTACCGATTTATATTTTGGTTTACCCTCTGCATCTTCACCGTCTGGCTCAGATTCTGTTTTAGTTCCAAATTTGATAGAAATAGGCAGAAAGCGACAATATTTATCAAGTATTTCCTGTAATTTATTCTTGTTTAAAAACTCTTTAGAATCTTTATTGATATGAAGGATGATCTCGGTACCCCGGTCTTTACGATTGCCAGTAGTAATTTCAAATTCAGTACTTCCATCGCATATCCAGCGAGCTGGTTCGGCGCCCTCCTGATACGAGAGTGTTTGTATCTCAACCTTATCGGCAACCATAAAGGCCGAGTAGAAGCCTAAACCAAATTTACCAATCAGTTCGTTAGCGTCTTTCGCATCCTTAAATTTCTCTACAAATTCTGTTGCGCCCGAAAAAGCGATTTGGTTGATGTATTTCTTAATCTCGTCGGCAGTCATGCCTAAGCCACGATCAGAAACGGTAAGGGTTTTTTTCTTTTCATCGAATGACACTTCTACCTGTAAATTGCCCAGTTCACCTTTGTATTGCCCAAGTGAGGAGAGACGCTTGATTTTTTGCGATGCATCAACAGCATTGGATACTAATTCTCGGAGGAAGATTTCATGATCCGAGTATAGAAACTTCTTAATGATTGGAAAGATATTTTCGGTGTGAATAGAAATGGTTCCTTTTTCTTGCATAACTATAAAATGTATTGATTCTTTGGTTGTATACTTAGCAAGCCTTATTCCAAAGAATCACCACTTGTCAAATTGTCAGGAGTATATTATCTTTTAATCAGTACCCAGCCTGCGTAGGTTTTACTGGTTGTTGTGGTGTTATTGCAAGTCAGCATATAGAAATAAGTGCCATCATTAACATTATACCCGTCCCAATCATTTTTATAATTGTCGGATCGATACACGACAGTTCCCCAGCGATTATAAATTTCTAATGAGGAGCCTAACAGAAATTCCAAACCAAGAATAACAAGTTTGTCGTTTTTACCATCGCCATTAGGTGTAAAAACATTAGGAATTAAAGGCGTTTGATCGGCAATGGGTGCTGATACTGTCGCGGTATTATTAGATCCATTAGGATCGGAATCAGATGAAGTAACCGTTGCCGTATTTGCCACTTCAAATCCACCTAATAAACGTGCTTTGATGGTTAATGTTGCGCTCTGATTAGCGTTAATAAGAGGAATAGACCAGGTAATTCGTTTATTTGCTGGATTATACGTTGCAACACCTGGAATGCCAGTTTGTGGTAGTAAAATCACGTTGTCGCCGATATTGCCGGCAAGGATATCTGTTACTTCAACATTCTTGGCTGGAAGAAGTGCATGGTTCGTTACTTTGATTTCAAATATGATTTCGTTCCCGATTTTTAATTCGGCAGCAGGTGTAATCAGCCTTTTTTCTATACTGAGATCTCTTTCTTTTTTTATAACATCAATAATAACTGTGGCAATGTTTGATGTCATATTGCTGCTATTTTTCATGGTATAGGTAAAATTATCTGCACCAACTCGATTAACTGTAGGTGTATAGATAACTGTTCCATTAGGATTTACCCGAATGCTTCCATAATTCGGTTGAGTGATAATGGAAACGGTAGAAGGGATTATCGGATCATTTCCGGCCCGGTCATTTTGAAGGATATTGACGGTAACCGGATCAGGATATTCTATCAAGCGGTAATCATCTATAGCAATAGGTACACTGCTGCTGATAGTGGAACCAAAGATATTAATCGACACTGCGGCAGGAGCTGAAATTAAACCGTCATTGTCCGTAATCGTATATATAAAGTTATCAGGACCGTTATAGCCCGAGGAAGGCGTATACGTAATCAAACCTGTTGGAGTCGTATTGATTTGTCCATGGGTGGGCGGTGTTATAATTCGAACACTGGCAGGATCAATTGTCCCGTCAGCATCTAAATCATTTGCTGTGATGTAAATGGTTACGGGTGTATTTTCATTGGTATAGCTTAAATCTTGTACCGCAAGAGGTTTTTGCAAAATCGTTACCTGTACTGGTTTTAAATCCGACTCGCACCCGCTGTTAACTCCTTTTATGTAATAGGTGCCACTGCTGGTAATCGCATTTGGATTAGCTAGAGGAGTGGTGCCATTGACATTAACAAAATACTGAAACGCGGTTATATTGGTACTGCCGCTCGTGACAGATGAAGTGGTTAAATTTACCGTTGTTGGGGCAACAACAGTGGCAGGATCATGCACCACTAAACGGGGTAATGGATGAACTGTTAGATTGACCTGCGAGCTAATATTGGC
>JANWIB010000160.1 GCA_025450155.1 Sphingobacteriaceae bacterium | reverse complement strand
GAATAGGAAACATCAACCGCAATAATAATTTTTCCATCTGGCGATAATGCCGGAGCAAATAAACGTGTACGATGGGTGATTTGTCGGTATGATCTGGTGTTTATATCATACAGGTTGATTACATTAAAAGAACGTTGATGATAACGTGGATCAGAGCGGTATTCATCCCAAACTATCTTGCCATTGGCGTAATTAAAATACGGTTCTTCCTGGTAACCTATTTTAATCAATGTCTCTTCTTTTCCTTGTGCATTTAAGCGTACAATTCGTGGCGTATTGGTTTTACTTTCTTTCAAAAACAGGAGTTCGTCAGACGAGGAAATTACCGTAGGTTGAAAATAATTAGCCGGAGATAAGTCCATTCTTTTATTTAGAATTGGATAGTCCTGAGCTTGTGCTTCGGCCTGTTGTTTTTGCCATAAAATATGCAATTCCTTTACGGTAGAATCATGCAGTTTTTTCGTGCTCAAGTCGGTATATTTTTTCATGGAATTGCTTAGGTTGTAAGGCCGGAAGGGGTTGGCTGACATGCGAGAATAAAGGCTGTCTAAAATCCCAACGCCATGATCCCGTCGCAGCTTGGTTGTAAGGTAATACCCGAGTTCGTAATACCCGGGAGTAAAATCTTTGACCGAGCCGAAATAATTTTTTGAGTACCTGAATTTTTTGCTACTTAGTGTATTTGTTCTAAAAATAATATCCCATTCCGGTTGTCTTCCTCTACCCGAATTGGTCAATGCGGTTTCTATAGTTACGGCATCCCCTTCATAAAACCACGGAGGAAGTGTTACCCCAAAAATGGCTAAAGCCAGATCTTCCAACGGAGTTTTCAAATAACCTGTCAATTTGTCAAATTGAACCACATGCCGTAACTCATGAACGGCTAAACTATTAAGCCAATCCTGGGAGTCAAATTCCTGAGATGGGGTGGTAAAAAACTCCGAGCGGCGTGGGGCAAGTTGTACAAATCCGTTAGAAGTTGTACCCTGATTTTGGAGGATGATAGATATTTTCCGAGGCTTCTTTTTTAAAGAAAAGCTTACTCTTGAGATAAGGTTTTCCAATGTGTTTGCCATCCGGTTTGCCTCTTGTTCGAAGGGGGTAGGGTAGATCAATTGAAAGTTTTCAGTATGTATTTGTCGCCATTTTAGTGATGGTGGATTTTGATGCGAGGAAAAAAGCTGGCCTTTTGACAAATGTGAATTAATAATTAATATAATAGTAAGTATTAATTTGATAATTTGATTTTTATGATTAAAAATATACCACTTATAACTCACTTGCTAAAAATATTAGTATATAAATTATTTTTAATTCAACTTTTTAATTTTATAAATTATATAAATAATTGATAAATAAATTTTTATGTAGTTTTTTGTTTTTTATTTTTATTGATTGAATTCTTAAATTTATTCATTTTTTCTGGTATTTTAGATACCGGATAATTATACCCTGTGTATTTGGACAGGTCACTAAAAGAAGCGAAGACTTGTTGGAATGCGAAAATTTCTTTGAAGAGTTTTGATTGACATCTTACCTGACCAAAGCACAGAAAAATTAGAATTGCAAAAAGCGAAGTCTATACGTAATTTTTAAAATTCAGTATAGACGTTTTGTTTTTGTTTTTGATGGACTACTTAATTGGTGTCCTTACTTTTTTACAGAGAGGTGGGATTACAAAAATATGCGGTCCAGTAAGGGTGAATATTGCGTTCAAAATTCAAATTATATATGTGCCATTTTGTCTTATTTTTCGAATTGGAAAATTCGATTGTAAGAGAAACTATCAAGTAATAGATTAGATTGAGTGTAAACTTTTGAGTCTATAAGAAGTATTGGTAGGTAGAGGGAAATAGTTAGATGCCCTTTTTTTAAGAAAACTCTTAGTGTTTTTACTGATGTTACCCGAGAGGGATTTGTTTACTTATTCTTTTCTTTTCAATCTTATTCTTTGCAACTGGATAAATAAAAATAGCGGATAAAATAATTGCTGCTCCGGCGTAAAACCCATTAGTCATTTGCTCCTCCTTGCCTAAAAAAATGAAGGCTAAGATGATGCCATAAACCGGCTCTAAATTGGTTATTAAAGCTACCCGGAATGCAGACAAGTCTTTCATTACAGATACCCCTGCAACGTATGCGATAGAGGTGCAAATGGTGCCTAAAATCAGCAGGTAAAAAATGTCTTTTGCCCCCAGTTTCATGGAAGCATCGTAGCCGTTTGTCAATAGTAGAAACAGCGATATCCAAACCCATGCCCCGATCATTTCATAATAGGCAATAACAGGAGCCGGGCGATTTTTTATCTGTTTAGAATTGATGATGGAAAATAAACTTGCACATAAAGCGCTTGCTAAACCACAAATAATTCCCCAGGTATATTGACCTTCAAATTTAAAGATGAGATAGATCCCGAAGATAATGACCAACCCGATTAAAATCTCTAAACCCGAAATGCGTTGCTTATTTATAATAGGTTCTAATATGGCGGTAAACAGGGTTAAAGAAGAAAGGCAAACCAGGGTTACCGAAACGGTTGATATTTTAATCGCCTGAAAAAATAAGATCCAATGTGCAGCTACAATTGCCCCTGTAAAAAACAACCGCATGAATGTCTGTCTGTTAATTTTAAAGTTGGTTTTACTGGCTTTAAAATAAACGTAAAGTGTAATAAAAGCGATTAATACTCTATACCAGACTAAATGAGTGGCGGAAATAGAAATAAGTGCTCCCAGGATACCTGTAAAGCCCCACACGAAAACAGTGCTATGCAAGACAATAAGATTCCTGCTTAGAGAAGGAAAACGAGTACGAATCATAATTCTTTTTGAATGGTTATTTTGGCGCTTTCCTTAGCAAATAAACTCCAAGCGAACCAAATATAATATTTGGAATAAAAACAGCAATAATAGGAGGCAAGCCCCCCTTTAAAGCAAACATATTTGAAAACTGCATGGAGAGGATATAAGCAAAACTTAAAAAAATGCCTATTCCAAGCGGTAGCCCAATACCCCCCCGTACCTTTCGCGATGATAAAGAAACCCCCATTAAGGTGAGAATAAAAGACGATAAAGGATAGACAAAGCGTTTGTATAGTTCCAATTCAAGGTTTACAGTTAGTCCAGTGCCTCGTATTTTTTCCTTTTTTAAGCGGTTGGTTATTTCCCGCATATTCATTGCTTCAAAAATATTATCGTAAACCTCAAAATCTATGGGGCGCATGTCCAGTGTGGTGTCTTTAATCGTTCCATAGGTCATGCTCTCTTTCAGCCCGTCAATTTTTCTTACCGAATAATTATTAATCCGCCAGTTTCTTTTCAGCGAATCCCAGGTAATACGTTCAGCCACAAGTTTCTCGGTAAGTTGGTCGCCCTTAAATTTTTCTAAAGAAAACTTATAACCGGTTTTACTTTTGTTATCAAAATTATCAATGTATATGTACGTGTTATTATCTAACTGCATGTGCGTATACATTTTAGACTCATCTTCTTTAGGATTTACGTATTTATTCTCAAAATTTACTTTAAGCTTATTCGTCTCCGGAATGATAAACAGGTTAAAAATCAGGGTTACCAGAAAGATAATAGAAGCTGAAATAAAATAGGGGCGAAGAAACCGGTTAAAACTTACGCCACTGCTCAAAATAGGTACTATTTCAGTCTGATCAGCCATTTTTGCTGTAAAAAATATCACGGTAATAAAGTTTATTAACGGCGAAAGAAAATTTAAGTTAAAAGGAATGAAACCAGCATAATATTCGAGAATAATTTTTGATAAGGGCGCATTATGCGCCATAAAATCGTCTATTTTTTCAGATACATCAAAAATGATAATCACTACAACAAAAATAGCCATGGTGAAAATGAAAGTTCCCAGGTATTTTTTAATGATGTACCAATCAATTAATTTGATGTATTTGTCTAACATGTTGTTATAAACGTTGCGATAATTGATTCACCATTTTGTTCTTCCACTCGTAAAACTCACCCGAGATGATTTTATTGCGGGCTTCGGTTACCAGCCAAAGATAAAAATGCAGGTTATGAAGTGTAGCAATTTGTGCCCCAAGTATTTCTTTCGAGTGGATAAGATGACGTAAATAGGCTTTAGAGTAATTCTGATCGGCGAAGAGGTCACTCTCCTCATCTATTGCAGAAAAATCATTCTTCCATTTCTCGTTTCGGATGTTGATGATGCCATTTCGGGTAAAAAGCATTCCATTTCTGGCATTCCGGGTAGGCATTACACAATCAAACATATCCACGCCCAAGGCAATGTTTTCAAGAATATTGGCAGGTGTACCCACGCCCATTAGGTAACGTGGTTTCTCAGATGGAAGAATGTTACACACCAGTTCCGTCATGGCATACATTTCTTCGATGGGTTCGCCAACAGAAAGCCCTCCGATAGCGTTTCCTTCCCGCTCAAAAGATGCAATAACCTCTGCCGACTTCTCCCTCAAATCTTTGTAAACAGATCCCTGAACAATGGGAAAGAGAGTTTGCGAGTGGCCGTATTTAGGCTCTGTATTATCAAAACGATCGCAGCAGCGTTTCAACCAACGATGCGTCATTTCAATAGAGTGTTTGGCATACTTATAATCGCAGGGATAAGGCGTGCATTCATCAAACGCCATGATGATATCAGCGCCGATAATTCGCTGAATATCCATCACGTTTTCAGGGGTAAAGAGGTGTTTAGAACCATCAATGTGCGATCGAAAAGTCACGCCTTCTTCCCGGATTTTCCTCACTTCGGTAAGTGAATAAACCTGATAGCCACCACTATCGGTTAAAATGGGCCCCTCCCAACCATTAAATTTATGCAATCCTCCAGCGTTTTCTAATGTATTTAGGCTCGGGCGTAGGTACAAATGATACGTATTCGCTAAGATAACCTGGGCTTTAATATCCTCTTTTAGCTCCCGTTGATGTACCGCTTTTACTGTTCCCGCAGTACCTACAGGCATAAAAATGGGCGTTTTAATTGTCCCATGGTCCGTTGTAATTTCGCCCGCCCTTGCTTTGGATAATTTATCTGTGGCTTCTAATCTAAACTTCATTATAAAATGGCTCCAAAAATAGCAAAAATAAGCTGTCGGGTACTCTCTTAAATTTTTAATAAAAAATTGCTGTATTTTTACTAAAAATCAGAAATTTGGACTTAAATTAAATTAACGCTTTTGAATACTATTTTACTCTGGGCATTGTTCGCCCCATTATTGGGTTCTTTACTCATTCAGCTCTATTACATCTTAATAGTTCACACTAAATTAAGGGGATTTGCGGTTAGCGATAAGATAACCAGGAGCAAAAAAACGGTTTCCGTAATTATTTGTGCCAGGAATGAGGAAGAAAACCTTAAAAATAACCTGCCTGTAATTTTAGAGCAGAATCATTCTAATTTTGAAGTGGTTTTGGTAAACGATTGTTCTTATGATGATTCTGAAGAGGTTCTGAAAGAACTGGAGCAGAAATATAAGCACCTGAAAGTAGTCACTATAAAAGAACACGACAGGTATAAGCATGGTAAAAAGTTCGCCGTTACTCTCGGAATTAAAGCAGCGAGCAATGAGCATTTGATCTTTACCGATGCAGATTGTAAGCCAGCTTCTAAAAACTGGCTGTTAAGGATGCAGCAGAATTTTTCAAAAGATACAGAAATTGTTTTGGGGTATTCTCCTTATGAAAAGTTGGGAGGATTTTTAAATAATCTGATTCGTTTTGAAACTTTTTATACCGCGTTAAACTACCTTTCTTTTGCTCTGAAGGGCGATCCCTACATGGGTGTTGGCCGAAATTTGGCCTATACCAAATCGTTGTTCTTTCAATCCAAGGGTTTTGCTTCGCACATGCACATCCCTTCGGGAGATGACGATTTATTTGTAAATGAAAATGCGAATGCAGAGAATACTAAAATAGAAATCCATCCTGAAGCGCAGGTTTGGAGCAGTCCTAAAAAAACATTTTCAGCATTTATTAGTCAGAAAATCAGGCATCGGCGGGCAGGTAAAGCGTATAAAAAGAAACATAAAAGGACATTAGCTGTCCAGGCAATAGCGGGTATACTCTTTTATGCTAGTTTAATTAGCCTGTTTTGTTTAAAAGCCCATTGGGAAATTATAGGGGGAATTTATTTATTTCGTTTGCTTGTACAACTCATAACATATTACCCTATCTTTAAAAAACTCAGTTGTAAAGATTTATTTTTCTGGTTTCCGGCATTTGATTTGATCTATTTCTTTTATATACTTGCTTTATACATCATTACCTTATTTAAGAAAAAAGTTCAATGGAGATAAATCCGAATTTTTCACCTAACGCGATAAACGATTTCAATTTAGTTGTCAGGGCAAAGGATGGTGACCAGAAGGCCTATGCGGAGTTGATGCAGCGTTATAAAGATTCCATTTATTATATGGTTTTGAAAATGGTGAATAATAAGGATGATGCCATGGATTTAACCGTAGAAACTTTTGGAAAAGCATTCGAAAATATAGATAGGTATCGCCCGGATTTCGCATTCAGTACTTGGCTTTTCCGTATCGCGACTAATAATTGTATTGATTTTATCCGGAAAAAACGATTAAACCTGGTTTCTATGAATGCGGTGGTGGATGAGGAGGGAGATGAACGTCCCTTGCAAATAAAATCAGAAACGCTAAATCCCGAAGAAACTTCAATTAAAAAACAACAAAACGAACAACTAAAAATGTTGGTGGACAGGCTTCCGTCGCGATACAAAACGCTAATTATGTTGCGCTATTACGATGAACTGTCTTATGAAGAAATATCCCAGCAGTTAGATATTCCGCTCGGTACGGTTAAGGCTCAACTATTTCGTGCCCGTGATTTTCTTTACAATATTCTAAGTAAGAAAAAGAAGACTACCCGCAGTGACTTCTGATCTCATTTCGCATTATTTCCCCAATCTTACCGAAAAGCAAAAGGAGCAGTTTGCCCAACTGGAGGAACTGTATCGTTTTTGGAATGCACAAATCAATGTCATTTCCCGTAAAGATATCGACAGCTTATACTTACACCACATTCTTCATTCGTTAGGTATTGCTAAAACGCTATCTTTTTTACCTGGCGAAAGCGTATTGGATGTGGGTACAGGAGGGGGCTTCCCAGGTATTCCGTTAGCTATTTTATTTCCAGAAACTTCGTTCCATCTGGTGGATTCGATTGGGAAGAAAATAAAAGTGGTGAACGAAGTTGCAACTGCTATTGGCTTAAAAAATGTAAAAGCTACACACGCCCGAGCCGAGCAAATTAAGGATAAGTTTGATTTTATTATTTCAAGAGCCGTTACCCAATTCAAAGATTTTTATCCCTGGGTGAGGAATAAATTTTCGAAAGAATCGAAAAATGCAAGAAAAAATGGCGTACTGTATTTAAAAGGAGGCGATTTAACGCAGGAAATAAAAGAAGCCCATCTGAAAAACGTAGAACAGATACCACTTATCAAATTTTTCAAAGAAGACTTTTTCGAAGCCAAATATGTGATTTATTTTCCGGCTCAGTAAATATGGAGCTTCTGTATCAAATAGCGCTTACTTTTGTTCCCGGAATAGGCGATATTACCGCAAGACTGTTAGTGGAACATTTCGGTTCGGCGGAGGCGATATTTCAGGCAACCAAAACAAATCTTAGCGCTGTCCCGGGTCTTCGCAAGAAAACCATAGAGGCCATTTTAAATAAAGAGGGCTTTGATCGAGCCGAAAAAGAACTGCAATTTATAGAGAAATACAAAATCCGAACTTTTTTCTATACAGATGAGGACTATCCTAAGCGGTTAAAAAACTGTTATGATGCGCCAATCCTGCTTTATTATAAAGGCACTGCCGATCTGAATCACAATAAAATTATCAGTATCGTAGGCACCCGGAATGCCACTTCGTATGGAAAGGAACTTACCCAAAAGCTGGTAGAAGATTTAAAGCCCTATCAGGTGATCATTGTGAGCGGTCTTGCCCACGGCATAGATGGTACAACGCATAAGGCGAGTATGAAGAACGATATTCCTACTATTGGCGTGATGGGGCATGGATTGGATCGTATTTATCCGGCGACACACCGTTCATTAGCAGAAAAGATGCTGGAAAATGGTGGCCTGTTAACCGAGTTTCCTTCAGACACGAATCCCGAAAGGGAGAATTTCCCGAAACGCAATCGTATTGTTGCCGGAATTGCGGATGTGACCATTGTGGTAGAAGCAGGTTTAAAAGGTGGAGCGCTCATTACAGCTGAGTTGGCTAATTCGTATAACCGGGATGTTTTTGCCTTTCCGGGAAATGTAGCGAACGAATTTTCTGCCGGATGCAATTACCTTATTAAAACCAATCGGGCCAATTTAATCTCTGGTATTGATGATATGGAAAACCTGCTAGGTTGGACAGTTGCGAAAAAGAAAAAAGAAACCCAGGTGAGTTTGCGCTTAAATCTCTCTGCCGAAGAAAAAAAAGTGGTTGACGTACTGGAAGAACAAGGTATAACCGCTATAGACGATCTTTCTTTAATTACTCAATTCCCGCAGAGTAAACTGGCCGTTACCATTTTGGAGCTTGAAATGCGAGGTATCGTAGTTTCTTTACCAGGAAAAATCTATAAACTTTCGTAACTCTTTAGCCAGCGTTCTGGTTGGCTTGTAACTTTGAAAATCGAATTTAGAAGCAAAACTAAGTGCATGCATAATTGTTCAGGTAATACAAAAAGTAATAAATAAAATGGAACAGCAACTAGAAGAAATCCGCGAACAGCAAAGAGATTCATGGAATAGATTTTCACCAGGTTGGAAAAAATGGGACGATTTAATGATGGACTTTCTGAAGCCGGAAGGTGATGAAATTATTCGGTTACTAAAACCGAAAGGTACCGATATGGTGTTAGATGTAGCTTCAGGAACTGGGGAACCGGGGCTTACCATTGCAACAATGCTCAACGGTGGTAAGGTGATTATTACCGACCTTGCCGAAGATATGCTTGACATTGCTAGCGAGCATGCCATGCAAAGAGGAATTAAAAACATTGAAACCCGTGTTTGCGATGTTTGCGAACTCCCTTTTGCCGACAATACATTTGATGCCATCAGTTGTCGTTTCGGTTTTATGTTTTTCCCCGATATGCTTTTAGCTGCCAAAGAAATGGCCCGGGTGCTGAAACCCGGAGGAAGAATAGCAACATCGGTTTGGAATGTGCCGGAAAAGAATTTTTGGGTAACGGCAATTGGCGGAACAATTAATAAAAATATGCAGTTGCCCACACCACCGCCCGAAGCACCGGGCATGTTTCGTTGTGCTAAAAGCGGGCTAATCCAGCAACTGTTTCAGCAAGTGGGCTTAAAGAATATTTCCGAAAAAGAAATCGCCGGAAAATTGAAATGTGGTACAGTCGATGTGTATTGGACTATGATGACCGAAGTGGCTGCTCCTTTTGTAGCTGCACTTAGCAAAGCAGATGAGGCAATGAAAGATAAAATCAAGCGTGAGGTTTATCAGTTGGTGAATGAAAAATATCTGGATGGAAACGTGATGATAGACTCAAGCGCTCTTGTCATTTATGGAGAAAAATAATTCATTGTATTGACCCGTTGGTGTTTCATTAGTCAACAAGTTTCAGCTCCCCAGCATGCACAGTGGTGCGATGATAACATCGATCATAAGAAAATAGTACATTAGAATTGATAAATTCCGGATGTCTATATTTGAAGCATGAAAATAAAAATAGTACTAACCGCATGCTTACTAACCTTTGTTTCTATTGTTAATGCACAACAAATACCCGATCTCATTGGCAAGTACTATCAACCCGGCACTCCGGGAGATGGGGCAGGTGGGACGTACATGTATCTATTAGAAAATAATCGCTTTGCGATAATTGCTTATGCAACTTTTGTTACCGGCACCTGGCAAATGGATAGTATGCATGTTGTTACGCTTGTACCGAAAAACCCTGAACAACAATTTATACTCTACGGACGTCATAACCCTCAGCTAAATTCAGGTTATAAACTAAAGTTCGAAGGGTTTGAAGACAACCCTTTACTCATGGGAAGAAATACTACTGATAGCCTACAACGTATTTTTAACCCGGATGCTAATTGCTTTCATTATCCGTATGTATATACATTTAATAAAAAAGATCAGTCTATCGCTTTTACCATTCTTCCGGATTCTTCTTATCAAAGCGAAGGGTACATTTATCTATTAGATAGCCTGCATAATGATTTTTTGGCCTACTATATAAACCCTTCACAATTTCATAAACCTATTCAGTTCCTTGCAAAAGCGGGAGGAGGCTTACAAGGGATGGATCATAAAAATACGATGATTAAACATCCGATTAATGAGGAAGACCTGGAAGAATTAAACGAAATCGAGCAGGAGTTTAGCACGGCATATAAACCCAATCCGTCAGATCAGTATCATAAAATTTCACCTCATCAAATAAAAATCATAACTTATAAACTTATTCCCGGAAGTCTGTTTGAAGCGAAGTGTGAATAATGATGATTATAGCGGATAATCAAACCATCTCATTTCTCCCGTGTCGCCACTAAGGAGTTGCCAGTTGTCGAACGGAAATTCGATCAGTACCATTCCGCAGGTTGGAATAGGTGCAATATCGGTATGGCAGAGTTGGATAGCCAGTTCGGTTAAACCCGGGTTATGCCCAAACAGAGCAATAAAATCATAACGGTTATCGAAATGATTGATGATACGAAGCAGGGTAGTGGTATGGGCTTCATAAATGTCAGGTTCTTGCAAAATATCACTTGGCGAAAAACCTAAGGTTTTGGCAAAATAGTTGGCAGTAGTAATGGCTCGTAAGGCCGGGCTGCTGACCAGCAGTTGCGGTAGCATATCCTTATTTAACAGCCGTTGAGCCATCTCCGGCGCATTCCGATGCCCCCGCTCCGTCAGCGGGCGCTCAAAATCAGCCAGCTTAAATCCGCCCCAGTCGGCTTTGGCATGACGTACAAGTAACAGATGTTTGCTCATCATTAATCGAGGTAAACTTGTAAATGGTCTATCACTTGCTGTGGCTCGATGCGATTCAGGCAGGCAAAATCGCGTTCGGGGCGGTAGCAGGGTGTTTTGCCAAATATCGAGCAAGGCCGGCAGCTAATATCATTTCCCACAATATCTTTTTCGGATTGTCCATAGCCCAAAAAGCCCAGGTAAGGATGCGTAGCGCCCCAGATGGACACCACGGGTACACCTTGTATAGAAGCCAAATGCATCCCCGCCGAGTCCATACTCAGCATCACATCCAATTTGGTTATCATTTTAAGTTCTTCGGCCAGCGTTAACTGGTTTATAATAGAGGTGACATTTTCAAACTTCATTTCCCACTCGTTGCAAATCAACTCCTCCTGTTCGCCACCGCCCATCAAAAATATCCGGATATTTTTTTCGTTCAATATCCGGATTACTTCTTCCATTTTTTCCAGCGGATACAATTTGCCTTTATGTTTGGCAAAAGGGGCAATACCAACCCATTTCTCATGTTTGGGTCCTACCAAAAAACTAACATGTTCGTCTTCTTCTACTTCGTGTCGTTTCAATTGGTGAGTCAGTACAACCGGAAAGCCCAGTTCCCGAAAAACATCCGCGTAGCGCTCGGTCATCGGTTTAAGTGGTTTCAGAATTTTATTGCTCCAGTTTATGGCTTGTTTCTTTTCTCTACGGCCTTTGTTCAGAGCGACGACAGGAATACCTGATAGTGAAAAGAAATTACGTAAAACAATAGTGCGCAAATGGTCGTGCAGGTCGGCTACTGCATCAATAGGTAGCTTTTTTAAGGATCGGTAGAGTTTGTATAAACCATAAAAACCGTTGTAGGCCTTTAAATTAACCGAAACATATTCGAGGCGGGGTATATGTTGAAACATCGCCGCGAATGCGGGACGTGAAACATAGATAATGCTGAGTCCGGGATTTTGTTCTAATACCGCTTTTATTACAGGAACCGTCATAGCCACATCGCCCATGGCCGAAAAACGAAATACCAATATATGTTTTATGTCTGGCAACTACTTTCCTTTCTCATACAGCACCGGATTGAGTGATGGGTCGTTATACATTTTCATCTGCCGGTACACCTTCATGTACTTATCGCCATTCTTTATATCCTCCAAAAGCTCATCAATAGCCAATGAAAGGTCTTTTTTCTGTTGCAATAGTACATCTAATTTTAACCGGCATTTTTCAATATGGTTTGCGTCCGTATCCTTCCGCAAAGTTTCTTCACGCATATGGTAGATTTTCAGTTCAAGTATAGAAAGCCGGTCTATGGCCCATGCAGGGCTTTCGGTATTGATTTTAGCGTTGTTTTTAGGCGTGATATGGTGATATTCCTGTAAAAAATAGTCATCAATCCGTTCTACTAGGTCAGTTCTATCCTGGTTCGATTGATCAATGCGTCGTTTCCATTTTAGGCCCTCAGTAGGATCAATTTTTGGATTTCTGATCTCATCTTCCATATGCCATTGCATGGTATCAATCCAGCATTTGGTATAAAGTAGATTTTCTAAAGACGCTGTGGGGTAAGGATTTTGAAAAGGATGATCAATATGATTGTACTGATGATACGTATCAATTACCTGGCCGAAAATTTGATGACAATGCTCGCTAATCATTTTCGCAAATATAATAACCCATAGCCGATTATAAAATCAGCTCATGGTACTATCTTTTTGCCTGATGGCCTCCTCCTCCAAACACGATGGCAACACCCAACAAAAAACCCAAATTATACCAAGCGCCATTGTTATTTATACCATATACGGCAATATCGGCTTTAAATAAACTTACGATGAAGCTGATGGGTGCGATGATTCCATGCCACAATCCACTCCAAAAACCATATGGTTTATCGGTTATGCATTTTTCGATGGGAATTACATGAGCACACGCCGAAAGCAATAAGATTACTAGGATCAAATAAGTTAGTGTAATTAATTTTGTCCTTTTCATTGTATTCTTTCTTTTTAATACAATGCAAGACACGTTCTTGTTCTTTAATGGAATGGAGTATGCCGGAAATTATCTTTTTCTGGTATTGAAATAAGTGGAAATTTCTTCCAGAGATAAGGCGTTTAGACAATCTTTGGCAGTAACGCCACCTTTTCGTGCAGCTAGAATGCCATAATGGGTATCATAAAAGCCATCTTTTCGATGCGCATCCGGATTGATAGAGAGCAAAACGCCCTTTTCAATAGCATATTGGTGCCAGCGCCAATCTATATCTAAACGTAAAGGATTTGCATTAATCTCAATAACTACCCGGTTGGCTGCACAGGCATCAATCACTTTTTTATAATCAATCGGATAGCCGCTTCGGGTTAAAAGCAGCCTTCCGGTTGGATGGCCAAGGATGGTAGTATATGGATTTTCAATAGCTGTGATTAAGCGGCTGGTGGCTTTTTCCTCATTCATTTTTAAAATCGAATGAATGGAGGCCACCACAAAATCAAACGTGGCCAGTATTTCAGCCGGATAATCTAAGGAACCATCGTACAAAATATCCGATTCAATACCTTTAAAGATTTTAAATGCTCCAAGTTTTTGGTTCAATACATCAATTTCGCGATGTTGGGCCATTACCCGTTCTTCATTTAATCCCTTGGCATAAAAAGCAGATTTCGAGTGATCGCAGATGCCCAGATAGTGCAGCTTAAGTTCGTCACGGCAAAATAAAGCCATTTCTTCCAGCGTATGTACCCCATCGCTCCAGGTACTGTGGTTGTGCAGGCTGCCTTTTAAATCGCCCCATTCTACCAATTTGGGAAGCTGGTTTTTCTCTGCCCACTCAAACTCTTTCAGCCCCTCACGCAATTCGGGGTCAATAAATGGTAGGCCTGCTGCGGCATAAACTTCTGCTTCAGATTTTACGATGATTACCTGGTTTTTTAATCGCTTTTTTAATTCTTCAGCGTGTGCTTTATTACCGGTTTGCACGGCCAGTTC
>JANWIB010000159.1 GCA_025450155.1 Sphingobacteriaceae bacterium | reverse complement strand
CCTTGCCGGTTTAATCGTATTTTTTGTGGCATGGGTTATTGTAAAAGATTATTTGCAAAATTCCTATAAATTTAATTTGATTGAGCTGAAAAAATCTTCTCAAACGCAAACCCTTCCGTTAAGGCTACAAGCGTATGAACGCATGACGATATATATTGAAAGAATCAATCCTTCTAATCTATTGCTTCGTTTGCATGTAGCCGGATCAACTGTCCGTGAGTTACAACACATGGCTTTGTCAGATATTCGTGCAGAATATCAACATAATATGTCTCAACAATTATATGTTAGCCACGAATCCTGGCAAATGGTAAAGGCGTTAAAAGAAAAAACGATTACCCTATTAAATAGTGCAGCTCAGGGATTATCTCCGGATGCTCCTTCGATGGAACTCAGTAAAACAATATTGACACATTTGGCTACTTTAGAAGATAACCCTTATGATATCACACTAAGTGCTATAAGATCTGAGATGCAGCATCTTTTTTAACTTAAATTAAGTTCGCATTAATAAATACAATAAAATCTATTTTCTGAGCTTTTAGAAGCGAATAAATATAAGATTTATGGGAACCTGGAAACGCGAATTCCGTTAAAAAAAAGGGTGGATATTACAACGGTTAGTTAGATAGATTTTTGAGTTTAAAAAACTATATATTTCATTGATTTAAAAGAAATTAACACTTATTTTAAAATTTAGTTTTTTTAATAAGTTTTTTTTCGAATATTCGATGTTCCGGAGGATGTTAAAATATTCGCTTCGCAATTGTTGTAAATCAGCTTATTAGTAATTACTGTATGGAAAAAACGAGTACCAATGTGTGGAATAACTGTCTTCAGATAATAAAGGATAATATTCCGGCTCAAAGTTTCAAAACTTGGTTCGAGCCGATAAAAGCCTTACGTCTCGAAGATAATGTACTTACCATACAGGTGCCTAGTTTGTTTTTTTACGAGTGGCTGGAAGAACACTACGTGGGCCTTTTACGTAAAACAGTAAAGAAGCAGTTGGGAAATGAAGGCAGGTTGGAATACAATATTGTCGTTGAGAAATCTTCAAACAGCAAACCATATACTACGAATATACCTTCAAGCGGTAACGGAGCAGAGGGGAAGAATCAATCCATCCCGATGCCCGTGGCTTTGAATAAGGATATTAAGAATCCATTTGTAATTCCCGGGTTAAAGAAATTACAAGTAGATCCGCAATTAAATCCAAACTACAGTTTTGATAATTTTATCGAAGGCGATTGTAATCGCCTTGCCCGCTCCGCCGGTTATGCGGTAGCTGGAAAACCAGGTGGCACTTCATTTAATCCGTTAATGATATACGGAGGAGTAGGTTTAGGAAAAACGCACCTTGCACAAGCTATAGGCAACCAGATTAAGCAGTCAATGCCTGATAAGCTGGTGTTATATGTATCTTGCGAAAAGTTTACCCAGCAATTTGTAGATGCGTTAAAAAACAATAATATCAATGATTTTGTAAATTTTTACCAGGCTATGGATGTGCTGATTATGGATGATGTACACAATTTTGCTGGAAAAGAGAAAACACAGGATATTTTTTTTCATATATTCAATCATTTACATCAATCAGGAAAACAACTTATCATCACTTCAGATAAAGCTCCAAAAGATATTTCCGGATTAGAAGAACGTTTGTTGAGCCGTTTTAAATGGGGACTTTCTGCTGATCTGCAAGTGCCGGATTTAGAAACCCGCATAGCCATCTTGAAAAAGAAAATGTATGCGGATGGTGTAGATCTTCCCCGGGAGGTTATTGAATATGTGGCGCATAATATAGATAATAATGTACGGGAGTTAGAAGGGGCTATGATTTCTTTACTTGCACAAGCAACACTGAATAAGAGGGAGATAGATTTGATATTGGCGAAAGCCATGTTGAAAAATTTTGTGAACAGTACTTCGAGGGAAATTTCAATGGAGTTTATACAGAAATTAGTTTGTGAGTATTTTGAAGTACCTGTTGAGATGGTAAAATCGCCAACCCGCAAACGAGAAATAGTGCAGGCCCGCCAAATTTCTATGTATTTAGCAAAAAGTCATACTAAAACTTCCTTAAAATCAATCGGACAGTTTTTCGGTGGACGTGACCATTCAACAGTGATTTATGCCTGCCAAACCGTAGAAGACCTAATTGATACAGATAAGAAATTTAAAGCCTATGTGCACGATATTCAGAAGAAACTCAAAATGAGTTAATTTTCCTTTAGCGTAGAAAGTTTTGAAGCCATTAAAATTTGTTTAAGGGCTTTTTTGTGTCGTAAGTAATTTGGGCAAAGCATAGAAAATAGCGCTGACATGGAGTGCCTGCCCAATTCGGTTTTCCTTCAGAAGACGTTTTAGCGTATCCACACTCACTAATTCAACAATAATTTCCTCTCTTCCATCCAAATGTTGCTCCTGTATTTTTTTACCCCCCGTTGCCAAATAACTAAACGTTTTGTTATTGCCGGTAGAAGGATTGGCATATAATATGGTCAGAGGCTCTATTTTCTCAAACGCAAACCCCGTTTCTTCTAACAACTCTCTTTTAACAGCTTCTTCCGGTGTTTCCCCAGGGTCTATACAGCCACCCGGAATTTCTAGTATTACTTCTTCAACCGCATGGCGGTATTGTCTGATCAGGATTACCTTATTATTTTCGGTTAAAGCGACCGCATTTACCCAATTAGGATACTCCAGAACATAATAATCGTCTATTAAGGTTCCATCGGGCATCTGGCAGGCATCTACTCTTAACGTAGCCCATTTCTCTCTAATTAAGTATTTTGAGGCTAACTTTTTCCACTTTAGCCTATTCATTCCTTATTATCATTCAAAAACGTAGTAATTGTTTTTATCCTCTCTATATTACTCAATGATTGAAAATGGTGCTCCTCTTCCATTAGGTTAAATATTTCCAGGATTTTATAAAATATAACTTTTATTTCTACAGTATTATTCAAGGGAAGCACATTTTCAAATAGTAGTTGGCTTAATATATCCAGTTTTTCAGGAGGATAATTTTTAGATTTTAAGAAATTATGGAAATCTTCGATGGGCATACTAAGCAGTATATCCCATTGAAGCCCAAAGTTTTTATCCAACGTTTCTTTACTAATATTTTCTGCTTCCAGTAATTTTCCTTCAGTTTTCAGACCTATAATTCGTGCTAAAACCTGGGCCAGTTTCTGAATTTCTGCTTGTAGAAAATCTCTTCTCAGCATAAAAAATAATTCAAGTGGTAAAATTACCAATCCCCACTAGCACCACCACCGCCAAAGCTGCCGCCGCCAAAACCTCCGAACCCACCACTATCACTATTACCTCCGGAAAATCCACCCCAGCCTCTACCGCCGCTGCTTCTGCCTCCCATACCTGCTAGAAGCGTCCACCAAAATATATCTGCCCCCCCGCGATTACCAATCACACGTCCGCCACTGCCACGTTTTCGTGAAAGCACAATGAGTATAATAATGACGATGAAAATAATAAACCCAATAGGAATGCCAGAGCCTTTGCCTTTTCTGGGCTCATCATTTTTATATTCGCCCTTTGTATAAGCAATAATGGCATTGGTTCCTTGCTCAATCCCTTGATAGTAATTTCCCTCTCTGAAATTTGGCTTAATTTCTTTCTCAATGATTCTTTTTGCGATGGCATCTGGTAAAGCCCCCTCTATGCCATAGCCTGTCTGAATAGTTACCTTCCGGTCTCCAATAGAGGTAAGCAATAGTACCCCATTGTTTTTCTTTTGTCTCCCAATTCCCCAACTTTCAGCTAATCGAACCGCATAGTCAGCAACATCGTACCCTTCTAAAGACTTGATGAATACTACAGCGATTTGGGTTGATGTGGAATCGTTAAAAGCGTTCAGTTTTTGCTCCAGTTGAGCCACTTGTTCTGCCGATAGCGTATTGGTGTAGTCATTTACCAATGTATTGGGTTTCTCTGGAAAATTCTGAGCTACAGAAATAGAGATTGCTGTAAAGAACAGATATAAAGTAAATAGTATTCTGAAATGTAGTGACACTTAAATTTTAAATTAATGCTTATCGCGGCCTATAAAGGCGATATTGTTAGGTAATTCATTTTTATCACCCGTATTATACGGAAAATATTTTTTCAATTGCTCGCCTGCTAATTGTACGCCGGTAACTATTCCTTCTGTAAGATTATTCGCTTTAAAATGGTGCCTCATGGCTTCTTTCGTGCTATCCCAAAAATTTTCAGGAACTACTTTGTTGATACCAGCATCGCCAATAATGGCAAATTTATGATCATTGGTAGCTA
Source organism: Sphingobacteriaceae bacterium (assembly GCA_025450155.1). Taxonomy (GTDB): domain Bacteria; phylum Bacteroidota; class Bacteroidia; order Sphingobacteriales; family Sphingobacteriaceae; genus JANWIB01. Next base: position 1,523 of record JANWIB010000159.1, on the reverse strand, counting down.
AATAAATCAGTACGCCATTCCGTAAAGTCGTTTGTCCCATCCCCAATTTGTGAAAATATTTTACAGCCCGATCTAATACATTATTTGGGCAGTGTTTTTCAATACAAATCCGGATTTCGCCCGAAGTGGATTTCTCTGCTTCTTCGATAGCAAATTGTATGCGTTCCTGATCTTTTTCGCTAAAGGCTCCCATTTTTAAAATTCAACTTTTGGCGCTTTAGCAGAACCTGCTTCGGCCTGGAAATAACCCTTCTTCTCAAAACCAAACAACGAAGCAGTTAAATTACTTGGAAAACTGCGTACTTTAGAATTGTATTCCTGCGTAATTTCATTAAATTTCTGCCGTTCCACAGTAATTCTGTTTTCAGTGCCCTCTAATTGTGCTTGCAGCTCTAAAAAATTTTGATTGGCTTTTAATTCCGGATAATTTTCAACAACAGCAAGGAGTCTTCCTAAAGCTTGCGATAATTCGCCTTGGGTGCTCTGGAATTTCTGAATATTTTCAGGGGTCAATTTATTGGGATCAATATTTAATGAAGTTGCTTTAGCTCGTGCTTCAACCACTTGAGTTAATGTTTTTTGTTCAAAATTTGCTGCTCCTTTAACTGTATTAACCAGGTTCGGTACAAGATCTGCCCGGCGCTGATATACGTTTTCTACTTGTGCCCATTGCGATTGCACTTGTTCATCTAATTTAACTAGACTGTTATATCCGCATGAGCTTAAAGAAACAGCTACCAACGCCGATAATAAAAAAGTATAAAAAATTTTTCTCATAATTTTTGTATTAAGTAAGTTAAGCGGGGTTGAAGTTACATTTTAGATTTCAAAAATCATATCTTCTGGTGATAAGCGTTATTCCTTTTATACGTTATAAAAGTGTTTAAACCCTTATAGTGATATTTTAATATATATATTTGCAAATTGTGAAATTCTTAGAAAAGTAGATAATGAATTTAAATTACCTGGCAGCGTTTGGAATCCCTGCTTTTTTTCTATTTCTTTTATTGGAATATTTGTTAGCCGGACAGCGAAAAAGAGAGATATTTAAATACGAAAGTTCCGTTGCTAATTTAAGTATCGGAATTGCAGAACGACTACTAAATCTATTTATATCTGCCAGTTTTTTTCAATTATTTTATTATATCTACAAAAATTATGCGGTTTTCAATATTCCTAATCACTGGGCCGTTTGGATACTTTTAATTCTTGTTACAGATCTTATTTGGTATTGGTATCATCGTTTGGGGCATGAAATTAATCTGTTTTGGGGGGCTCATATTGTGCATCATCAGAGTGAGGAATTTAATTATACGGTCTCTGCCCGTATTACAACCTTTCAGGCCCTAATCCGGAATTTATTTTGGTGTGTAATGCCGTTTCTTGGTTTTCATCCGGCAATGGTCATTACAATTTTGATAGTACATGGGGCCTATTCTTTTTTCACACATACTCAATTAATAGGAAAACTGGGTTGGTTAGAGCATATTTTAATTTCTCCTTCCCTTCATGGTATTCATCAT
>JANWIB010000158.1 GCA_025450155.1 Sphingobacteriaceae bacterium | reverse complement strand
CCTTAATGAGGATACGGTGGTTGCAGCAAAAAGTAAGGGTTTTACATTACCAAATACCGGAAGCATCGGCGGACGTTTTGGTGTTTCCTGGCTTAACCAGGGAGTTTCTCCGCGGGCTTTAGTATCATCTTCTAACATAGTCCAAATAGTCTGATTTCCAACAGCAGCGCCCATCCCATCTGTTTTTGCCCGTTGCACTATTTTACGGGCAACCCATCGACCCAATGAATCGCCGGCTACAATATCACTCTTCACGTTTGCGCCGCTCCACAAACGATAATTCTTTTCTTCTTCGGCCTTTTTGGTAATGTATCCAATATCTGCTGGGAATAATAATTTCATTATTTCAAATGAAGCACCTGAAATTACCGCATCTTCTGAAGGGTAAGAAGGTAAGTCGCTTTGGGGTAATGCTAACTGGATGGAAGCATCTGTTTTATATGGCGCCGGGCGGTTGTATTGCATTTTATAATGCCACGCCATCACTAATGCATCGTATTGGGCTACGCTTACATAAGCATACGCACGGGCAGCATACGGTGGATTGGAGAAAGGAAATTCGGGATATGAAAAAGGGTTGGCAGCGCTGGGAATAGGATATGTGCCATCCGGATTTTGATAGGGTGGTATATTATGTTTAGCAACCAGTTCTCGCATAATCTCGTTCCAACGCAACACACTACCCACTTTCCAGTAATCTATAATTCTTTTTTGGTCATCGGTGAGATTAGAAGTTACACTTTTAAGGTCTTTTAACTCATTCTGGTATGCTGTGGAGTTAACCGCTTCTGGCGCTGGCAAAGAAGGAATATCTGCTACTGAAGCTACAATAAAAGGTTTCCAGTTTGCGGCGTTGGCATCCAATGTCGCAGGTTGCAATGTCGGATAATTCGAATTAATTTCAACAATATCCTTATTGCAGGATAATGTACTCCATAAAAAAATGGCTGATATAGTATAAGTGAATATTCTTTTCATTGTATTATTTCTTAGGGGAATTAAAATTAAGTGTATAAACTACAGTGGTCATAAAACCCGCGGCTTGACCCACATTGCGTCCGGCAAGGGTGTACCAAAGGTTGGCATGAATCCCTAAAGCCGGGATTTTGGCTAAGTAATACTTACCTTCCAAGCCGGCTTTGGTGCCGTTCATTTCATTACTTACAAAAGGCATGTCGTTTTTACGAATATCAAAACCGCCAAAAGTGGTCATATTATCTATAAATGCTTCGGCGCTGATCCGTGGGCTTCGGTAACCGGTACGAAACTGAAAATTTCCGGCATTTGGCATTTTCACTTCATTTGAATTGATTTGATGATCTGTGTAATATGCAGGGCGATCTATTTCTACATTACTTCGGTATAAATAGGCTGCCGAAGCGGTAGCGAAAAATTTATTCCTCTGGATATCGGCAATAACTCGTCCGCTCAAAACATTGCTACCCATACCGATACACATAGGCATAAAATCAACATTATAATTATTGGTGGGAATTGAAAAGCCTCCTACCGCATATACGGATACTTTTTGTTTTCCAAACTGCTTCGTTATTGGCTGCCACTTAACAAAAAAGCTGACATCCTGGAAGCCGTTTAATCCGCTTAAAGTACCTTTTGTAACTTTCGTGGATACGTAAGGTAAGGAAGCCATGATGTTTAAATTTTTATTTATTCCATAATTCAACATGAGCATGGCCGATGTGGTAGAAAAGCGCCCGATATTGTCGTTATCTCTTTTAAAAGTACCTTCCCAATAATTCGTCCAACTGTTATAACCAAATCCGCCTGCCACGCATAAATTATTTTTCGACATCATCAATGCGTCCTGCTCATTTTGTGCGCTTACTGCAACAGGAATGAAGCAGAGGGCTATGAGCAATAATTTGATATTAAATTGTTCTTTATATGTTTTCATTTTTTATTTTTAAGTGCGCAAGAATCAATATCTTGCTTTGTTTGTAATTAGTTTTTCGTTTAATATAAAGGGGGAATGCTTTAAAAGACAAAAAGCTGATCATCTCGTGTTATTATGCATCTTTTAGCGAGATTTATTCGAGTGTTTTTACTCATTTCACTCATAGCTTTTGTGGTTTCGCTGTATCTACCTGTCATTTTTTAAGCAGAGCCCCCTTTAAAGTAAGTTACAGTTCGTTTTTTAATTAAAAGTTAAATAACTAACGTTTAGCATTTAATTGTTGACCGCTTTTCATGTGTAGCTTATCTACTATCAATTTTCCAATTTGCTCGCCGCTTTTTGTCCCTACCATACATGAATTCATATAATGAATTCCACCATATACACGAGATTTACCCGCCTCCATTGCAGCTTCTTTGAAAGAGGAAAATGAGCGGCTTTTGATACCAAACTCTAATTGGGAGGTATCCTGAAAAGCAACATGCTCGCCAAAGTTCGCTGTTAAAACTTCTGCCGTAGCGGCAGATATGGTAGCATGTCCGCTGATATACTCCGGAAATGGCGGCGTTTGAATATAGGGTTTCCAATTTTGGTCAACCAGCTTATTAATAACCGTTTCCGGTCGTACATAATTTGTTTTGTACTTTACATACCAGCAATTAATGAAGGCATCGAATAAGGCTATAGAAGCCTGAGCATATACACTCACAGTGGTATTAAAATCGGCTTTTTGCTTTTCAGCAGCAATTCCTACAATGTTCATCCAGTGACCACCGGGCGAAAATTTTTTAGTAGCATACATTACATGCCCGCTAACATTTAACTTAAAGGCATTATCGTCCCAAAAATCAGCAATATGTTTTTGTTCCTTTGTTAAATTATCTCCCATCAGCTTCACTTCCATTACCGCCCTACAAAACGGACTGCTGCTATCTTTCATATTATAAACCGGTGGGAGTGGCGCTTTTATTTGAGCTGCGGAGTCTAATACCATTGGGCGTATTTCCATCCAGTGAGGTTCTAATGCCTGCGCATACATGGGCGGGGTTGGAATCCATCTGCCATCCTCAACTTTAATGGAGAACTTGCTTGCAGAACGGGTTTGGGCATAATGATCTCCTTTACTCCACTTTAAAATATGCTTGGCCACCGTATCAGCATAGGCCACAGAGCTTTCAAAAACATCAGATGGCATGCCTGCTTCCTCGGCCTTTTCTTTGAGCTGTTTTACATACTCGTCCATACTGCCTTCGGGAAAGGTTACCGCGTTTCCAACTGTACAGAAAGCAAGCAGAGAGGCAAAGGGATAATCAATATGTTTATCTTTCTCTGGCTGCGGCGTCACCGACAAATGTTTTATTTGTCCTGATAAGGTTTGATAATGTTCTTTATCGCCAGCTGCAATTACTTCATACGCCGCAATGTTAGCATACACATAATTTCGGGACGCAATCATGGGAGGAAAATTATTCTCCAACACAATATCATTCAGTTTTTTTACGGTTTGGCGGTATAAAGCCGGATCGTGTGTAAACGTTGTATAATCTTTGTTCTTGCAGGAAGCAAATAATATGGCTACTCCCACAGTCACTAATAAAAAGCGTTTCATGCTTATTAGCAATTAATTCGTAAATGGTATTTTAGTTAATTCTGAATTATACTAAAGCTTGCCGGGGTGGCATTTTTATTTTACGAATAAAATTTGAGGGGAATAAGGCCTCTTGATAAGAGGTATAAGTCTGTAAATAAGAAGCAAATAAATTTACTTTGGTCTTGACCATTTGCTCAAAATAATCATTTTTAGCTTGTTTAACCGTTGGCTTCTTGTTTGCATCTGCGTTTAAATCGTTTACTTTTTTAAAGTATTCGATACTATTTTTTTGGATAGTAGTCTTCTCTTTATCATTTATACACAGCAAGATCAGAGTATCCTGGTAAACTTTACGTTTAACGTATTTATAGGTGGCGCCCTTAAAGGTTACTTCGCCATCTATCCGTTCAAACTCTTTCCAATTAGTTTGATAGGGTAAATTGATCGGTATTTTAACGGTAATTAACTCTTTGTCAGCATCGGGCAGGGTTTCCAGCCTGGCTTCCAAACGTACATCGGCGGCTTTCTCTAAAGAATAGAAAAAGAATTTGTATCCTATTATATTAAATAGGAAAACAAACAATAAGCCGATGGCTGCTACCTTTTTCAATGGGTTACTGTATATGTTTTTCTTTCCGGGCCTATACCGGTAATTTTAATTGATTTCCATTTAGCTGGCAATTTACTATTTATTTGTGTAATTCCATTGGGTGTAATATCTAATCCGCCAAAACCCATTAATAAACTTTGAATAATGCCCCCTGCACCAGTTGCAAAGTAAGGATTGGTACCTCCTTTAGTTTCGGCAATCACCCGGAATGGGGGATTCAGGTTTGGTTCATACGCATCCTTAAAAAAGTGATATGCCTTTTCGCCATTTCCCAACCTGGCATAAAGTAACGCAAATATGGCTTGGGTCATTGCTGGCGTACCTTCATCAGGCACCCTTGTTTCGTAATATTCCAGGTCTTTTTTAACCTGATCCGTATCAGTAATCACTTTTAAAGGATAACCTAATAAATTGACGTCCGCTTGTTTTATTCCCTCACCCTTGTAAGAGGCATGTTCTTTAGTAATCCCATCTGGAAATTTAAGAATTGGGATATTTTGTGCTACTTCCATCCAATCCGGATTCGCCTCTAATCCTAATACTTTTGCAGCCATCGTAGCATTTTGCAGGTTTACCTTGGCAGCGGCATTGGTAAAGGCATTATTATCTACATTTTCAGCCCACTCATCGGCAGCAACCACATTATTGATCTCATATTTTCCGGGGCCATTCCTTTCCACACGGCTTGACCAAAAGTCTGCTGTTTCAGATAAAATGGGCCATCCTTTTTCTTTCAACCAGGTTTTATCCTGGGTAACGCAGTAGTAATTCCATGCCTCTAATGCTACTCAAGCTGTTATATGATGTTCAAAAGGGCCACTCAAAGCCCAAACGGGGGTTTCTTCTACACCTGTGTCGGCGCTTTCCCAAGGGAACATCGCCCCTTTATAGCCGTGTGAAAACGCATTTCGCCTTGCTGCCTCTAATCGTTGATAACGGTATTCGACAAGCGATTTGGCAATTTCGGGATGCAGTACCAGCAAAGAGGGAAACATCCACACTTCGGTATCCCAGAAAACATGTCCGTTATATCCTAATCCCGACAACCCCATTGGTGAAGGAGAGAAAGCGGTACCTGCACGAGAGAATGAGTATAGGTGATATAACATGCTGTGCACATCCTGCTGCGCCTGATCATCCCCTTCAATGATAATATCACTTTTCCATAATTCATCCCATGCTTTTTTATGAAATTGCACTAAACGGTCGCGGCCTTCTAATTTGGCAAATATGGTTAAACGCTCAGCTTCATTCAACGGATCGGCATGATGGGCGGATGTTATAGAACTTCCGGCAATGGCAAAACGATAGGTCTCGCCTGCTTTTATTTTCTTCGAAAACTTCATGAGATGCATGTTATTGTCCCACATTTCATGAATCACACGTGGTTCCTGTCCATGCGTTTCATTAAAAAGAAACGTCGTAGAAGCGCACAACTGAAGTTTTCCTGTAGGGCTCTTAGCTGATGAGGTTAGTAGCCCCATTACCACATGCGGGCGATCAATCTCATTATAATAATTCTCCACATCTTTCAATGCGTCTGGAGCCTCCATCACGCTGGATGGCGTGAGTGTGATATCTTTTTTAGCGATAATCGAAACATCCATCAACACCGTAAAAGGAAGTTGTCTAAGCGAATAATAAGTATAGGTGATGGAAGCCTTATCGGTATAATCGAAAGATGTAGTAAAAGATGCATTACGCATATCCAATTCCTGTTTGAAATTGCTTGCAGCTTTGGCTTCTACTCGTTTGCCATCCACATCCACATTCATGTTGAGCAGATTAAAGCTGTTTAAAAAATTACTGACACGTCCGCGGCCGTACAAATCGTAGGCGCCGGCCAACACCACATTTTTGACTTTAAAAGGCTCGGGAGAGGAAACGACGCCTATCATCCCGTTAGCAACCGTTACCCCGTAATAATTTGCCGGATCAATTTTATTGGCGCTGATTTTCCATCCATCAGGCTTACCTTGGGCAAAGAGAAAATCAGCCAATAATAGGTGGCATCCGATGAGAACTAATTTTATTGTACGCATACTAAATCGGACTAAAGTTAAAAAAAAGAAGGGAAATGCAAATTTTTTAGCCTGTACGCACATCCCGAAATGATTTATATTTTTGAGGCAATGAGTTTTGCAATGCAATTCATCATAATCATAAGATTATTAGGAAAATATGAGAAAAGGATTTTTTATTTTTTTAACCGTTACCATAGCTTTGGTAGCTTCGGTCTATGTTTTTATTCCGAATCAACTCCAAATAAGTCAAACCGTTACTATACATACTCCCGAATCGGTTATAGATAAATTTCTGGTACGTGAAAGGGGCTGGGATAAATGGTGGCCAGATCAAAAAAACATCGCATATACGCCTCCCCATAACTTTTATTGGTATTCGGGTACTTCTTTTCGATTTTCTAAAAGTACATTAAGTACGGTAGATTTAGAGATAACACGTGGTAATTTCGAAATCCCGGCTTCGCTCGATTTTGTTGTGGATAGTACAGGCAACATCCAAGCGGGTTGGCACGCAACGGTTTTCACAGGTTTCAATCCGCTTATACGATTCAGGCGTTATCAGCAGGCAAAAACGGTACATGAGCATGTTGGAAATATTCTTCGGCACGTAAAAGCCTTTCTTGAGAATGATAAGAATATTTATGGTATAAAAATCCGATACGACAAAGTGAAAGATTCGCTGGTATTGCAAACGAAAATAGTGTTAAAAACATATCCTACTACAGGGGAGATTTATGCACTTATTGGGGAACTTCGTAAGGCTATTGCGCTAAATAAGGTAAAAGCAAATGACTTTCCGATGCTGAATATTACTCAATTGGAAGATAGAAGCTACCAGGTTATGGTGGGCATCCCGATAAGCAAACGTATTCCGGTAAAGGGAAATCTGGCTATTAAAGAAATGGTGCTGGGTAATATCCTTGTAACAGAAGTAAGAGGAGGGAATCAAACGGTTGAGAATGGCCTAAAACAAATGGAGAATTTTATGAGCGACCACCGGCATACTTCTCCGGCTATCCCGTTCGCATCCTTAGTAACGGATAGAATGGCCGAACCGGATACGTCTACATGGGTTACCCGGATTTATTACCCGATTTATTAGCCAGGAATGGAATTGTTTTTCTGATATAAAAGTCCTGTCTTTCTGAGCGAAGCGAAGAAGATACTCACATTTTTTAGCAGGAAAATAATTGTCATTGTTCCTTCACCACCAACAACTTTCCTTCGGCGGTAAGTACCAACCAGTTCGTGGTCGAACCATTTTTAATGGATTGAATAAAATTGATTTCCTGAAAGTTGAGCTGTGGATTAATCCAGTATTGCGGCAGAGCAAAGCTTTTTTTATCTGCATTATAACGCAATGTGGCTAAGCCAAGTACATCGTACCTGCCTTCATAAGGAATTACTCCAAAGAAATTTCCGTTCACAATCAGCTCATTTTGGTTTTCTGTAGGAGTTATAGAAACTATGGGGGCTTGCTGAAACAGATAAGGCAACTCTTTTACGTCTTTGGCATGTAAAATATCACTAATAAAAATACTCTTAAAATTATTGGCCTCTAAACGCTTGTTTTTATCCAACCTGTCTTTAAAAATTTCATCCGTGGTTTTGTCGGCCATTTTCTGGTAGCTCAACCATTCTTTTTTCAAATAAGGTAATTCCTGTTCCAAATCATTTTTAGGCCTGAATGGATAATACTTGTCTTTATAATTGTATGATAGGATTAAGTCATTTTTTCCATCCTTATCCAAATCGTTGTTGTAGGCATATAAAGGCGTTGTCGCGGTTATGTTATATTTGTTATTTATTCCCCAGTTTCCGGCTAATAAGTCGGCTTTCCCATCCCTATCCACATCGCTTACCCAAACGGTTTGCCACCATCCTTTTAAATTATCTAATAGTGATGATTTCCACCTGACTAACTGATTTCCTTTATTCAGAAAAATCGTAATGGGCTGCCATTCTGCAGCAACTATAAAATCCTCTCTGCCATTGTTGTCAATATCTTTCACCTGAATATCTCTGATGAATGGGATATTGGCCAACCCTGCATACATCTTTTGAGATGCTAAAACAAACTTCCCCTTACCCTGATTTAGATACAGGTTGGATGGCCGAATACTTGTATAATCCTTATAAGAAACACTGCTGGTTAAAAAAATATCTTTTAAGCCATCGCCATTAAAATCTACTAAAAAGAGCTTTGAGGCCGGATGGGTTATTGTCGGCAAGGGCACGTATTCAAACCGGTAATTCCCTTTGTTAAGATAGAGGCGGGGTTGTATCATCTTATCTTTCTCTGCAAAGGGATGATTGAGGCTTAAAACGATCAAATCTAAATTGCCGTCCTTATCTACATCGCAAAGTTCCGCTTCCGTATCGCCATATTCTTTAAATGCGGCAAATGCCGGTATGGATACCTTTTTATAATTTCCAGTTTTATCGGCAACTAAAATATATTTTTCCTCTCCGGCTATTCCCCCTATATAAATATCATCCCAACCGTCTTTGTTAATATCGGCAACTGCCACAGCAGGAGCATGTTTTGAATAGCCGTGTGGCAAGAGATAATAGTAATTAAAATCAGGGGTCTCGTTAACCTTCAAATTGGCTATCAAATCGGCCTGAATTAACTTATTTTCGTATGGTTTTTTATCCTTTACAAAGTCTCCAACCAAGGTTGGAATGTCTGAAGAAGTTTGTATTTGGACTTTATTATAGTTTATAACCTGTTTTGAGTCTATGTTAAAATGGCTTATTATTTGATACGAATTATCGGGCCATACAATGAGTAATTCTACCGGATTGTCTTCCTTAGAAAATGTAAAAACTAATTTATTGGTTTGGCTACTTTGGAAGGCATTTGTTGTTTGTATTTCCTGATGATCCACGCCATTTTTAGACTTTAGAAAAAGTTTAGTTCCTATTCCATCGATATTCCCTTTGGCGTATTTTACCGAATAGGTAATGAATTTCGGTTTATCCTTTTTGCTGTTTTCTATAGTCGTATTCTTATAAATGAAAGCCGGTTCATCCATATTATTGGTGACTATTTCCATATCTCCATCGTTATCCAGATCAACCGTAATGGCACCAGATGAGGATGATAAATCGTTCATATCATTGGATGACGATATATCAGAAAATTTCATGGTGGTATCTCCCTGATAGAGATAATTATGTACTCTGCCATCAGGCATCCTGTTAATTTTATCGCGGTCGAAAGTTCGATCAGTGCCTGTTTTCGCAACTGTTGGGTTGCCCAGGTATTTAAGATAGTCTAAATCGGTTAGTCGTTTCTTTATTCCGTTTGAAAAAAACAGATCTTTTCGACCATCCATATTAAAATCCTGGGCCAATGGAGACCATGTCCAATCGGTCGCGGCAATACCTGAATACAGCCCGATGTCAACAAATTTTTGGCCATTGGCTACATTGAGTTGTAAAGCATTTCTGGAATACTGATAGTGGTATCCGCTTCTTATTTGAAGATTATAAATATCCAGGGATTCATCATTAATAGAAGATTTTAACGCTCCAATATCCTCAGGCAACATGTCGGTGGTGATCACATCCAAACTCCCGTCTTTATTCATGTCACTGACGGTGTTTCCCATAGAAAACAGGCTGGTGTGCCCAAAAGCCTCTTTCAATTTCTCTTTAAATGTCCCATCTTTTTGGTTGATGTAATAATAATCCTGCTCAAAAAAGTCGTTGCTGATATAAATATCATCCCAACCGTCATTATTCAAATCAGCTACGCTTAACCCTAAGCCATAACCTATAGGAGCAGCATAAATACCGGATTGCTTGGTAACATCTGTAAATTTAGTTCCCTCGTTTTTAAACAGATGGTCGCCAGCGCTATAACTGTATTGAAAGCGCAGGGTAGAATCGCCATAAGTATCGTTGCCATGTACCGAATGTGTCAAGAGATAAACATCTAAATCCCCATCTTTATCATAATCTAAAAAAGCAGCCTGAGTTGCTAAACCCTGAAAATCCAATCCCCATTGTTTAGCGCTTTCTGTAAAGGTTAAATCCCCGTTATTAATGAAAAGTTGGTTGTATCCCTTAAAGTTTTTGTACCCAGATACCACAGAAAGATAAATATCTTTAAACCCATCACCATTAATATCCACTACAGTCACCCCGGTTTTCCAATTTCCTTTACCTGCTACACCTGCCTTGTTCGTAATGTCCTCAAACTTCAAATTTCCTTTATTCAGGTAAAGCTTATTGGACGACTGGTTTGAAACAAAATATAAATCCTCCAACCCGTCATTATTAAAATCTGCAGAAGCCACTCCTGCACCATTGTAGAAATACAAATAATCCAGAATATTCAGTGTATCGGTTTCTATCAGGTTGTTAGCAAAATCTACTTGTGTTTGTTTCGGATCAAGTTTTTGAAAAATGTTTGACGGATCTTTTTTGGGTTTACAGGAACTTGTAAGAATGATGATGCTTAATATTACCACGTAAGCAACTTTCATCCGTAACCCATTCGAGCGTGTATCTCTTGGAAGGCCATAAATCTTGTCCCCCTTTGAAGGGGGCGGGGGGATGATCTGAATCATATTAAAACCAATCATTGTCTGCCTTTGCATAGAGCAGGGGATGAAAATTAATCATTTTAACTCTTCCTTATTTATATTACGATCATTAATCCAACTTTCCAATTGTATTTTAACACGATCTATATCATACATCACCTCATCATTAGTAAAGCGAAGAGTGAAATATCCTTTAAGGATCAGGCTATTATCGCGTTGAATATCTTTCAAAGGATCCAATTGATGATCGGGTCCGTCAACCTCAATAATCAGGTTCAGTTCTTTACAAAAGAAATCCAGAATATAATTCTCCATACTTCGCTGACGAAGAAAACTGTAGCCCATCAATTGTTTATTTCTTAACAACTCACACCATAATCGAATTTCAGCACGGCTTGAACTATTCCTCATTCCACGTGCTAAACCTTTTAGTTTTTTATTGTAGTAATTGTTATTCAAGAGATAACGCAGTTATTTTAATCATCCCCCTGCCCCCTTCAAAAAGGGGGACAACTACTTTTTCAAAATAGCTACATCTTTTCATTATAAGATTTGTTCTACTTGCAAATTATTAATGGATTAAGAAGGTCATATCGCAGGGGCAGGAGGATGAAAATCAACTTTTCTCATACCCTATTTCAATTTATACGCCAGAATCCGGTCATTATTCCTGCCGAACAAAAAGTATTTCCCACCTTTGCTATTTGTTATCACAGTAGCCGAACGCACTTGCCCGGTTAATTTCAGCCCGCTTACGGCAGGTAGGATATAGGTAAATTTGTTGTTTTTATATTGATAAACCTGGCCATAACTGGCATCTAAACGGCCAACTTCGGGTTTAAATCCATAGACATTTCCGGCTACAATAATTTCTTTTATCCCATCATTATCTGTATCGTTAACTACAATGGTGTTTACAGAAGATAGTTGCGAAGTTTCGGGCAGAGGGGTACACGCAAAATGGCCTTTACCATTACTTAAAAATAAAGCGGATGCCGTAAAATTAATTTGATGTGTTTCCGCACCCGCTAAGAGTTCATTCGAAAATACTTCATTAAACGGCTTTCCGGCATATTCTTCATAGCGTAAAAAACGTTTCTTAAACGACGGCAGCTGACCAACCAAATCCGGCCGCATGTGAAAAACATACGACTGATGCTCCCGGTATATGGAAGTAACACACTCTTTGGTCCCATTATTATCAAAATCTTTAATATAGATTTTCATAGGTTCTTTAAAAGACGCCTTAAACTTAGAGTTCAATCCTAAATTTCCCCCAACAATATCCGGGTAGCCATCGCCATTGATATCTTCTACAGCCAGACTGCTCCACCACCCTTTAAACTTTTCAAGTTGATTATCTTTTTTGAACTTACCGGCCTGATTCTTAAAAATATTTATTCCCATCCAATTGCCTGCAATTACCAGGTCATCAAATCCATTTTTATCTATATCCACCCATTTAGCATCGGTAACCATTCCTATTTTAGTATTCTCACCCAAAACAGCTTTCGACACATCTTTAAAGTTACCCTTACCATCATTCTGAAAAACGTATGAGGCTGGTGAACATCCATAAAGCCGGGGTTCATTGCGCCCGCCTATGAAAAT
>JANWIB010000157.1 GCA_025450155.1 Sphingobacteriaceae bacterium | reverse complement strand
GCACTGAGAAATATCCAAAATAATTTTTCCGTTTTTTATCGCCTCTCTTAAGCACGCTAAAAACCAGGTTTCGGTTGTTGTGTTTCCAGCGCCAAAAGTCTCCATTAGGATAGCTTTGGCATTTGAGTTTACAATGGCATCTACCGTTTCTTTACCAATACCTGGATAAAGTTTCAAAACAGCAATTGAATTTACCAAACGTTTATAGGTCTTGAAAGTACCATCATCACATTTGCGAATATTGGCATCATTATACCTTAAATGCACTCCAGCTTCGGCCAAAACCGGATAATTAGGAGAGCGAAAGGCCTCAAATTTGGCAGAATTGTATTTAAATGCCCGATTCCCTCTAAATAACTGGAAATCAAAATAAATACATACTTCGGGCACTCTTGCCCTGTCATTTTGTTTGGCCGAAGCAATTTCTAAAGCGGTAATGAGGTTCTCTTTGGCATCTGTCCTTATTTCTCCAATAGGCAGCTGCGATCCGGTAAAAACCACGGGTTTGGTTAAGCCTTCCAACATAAAACTTAATGCCGAAGCTGTAAAAGCCATCGTATCAGACCCATGAAGAATCACAAATCCGTCAAAATCTTCATATCGCTCTTCAATCTTTTCAGCCAACTCTACCCATATATCGGGCCTCATATTTGAAGAATCAATAATAGGATTGAAGGAATGAACGGTTATTTGATAATCAAGGCGTTGCAATTCGGGCACGTTCTCTATTACCTGGCTAAAATCCAGTGGTTTTAAAACTCCGGATTCCGGGTCGTTAACCATGCCTATAGTACCCCCGGTATAGATAATTAATATGTTAGTCATTCGTAAATCAGGAATCAGAGTTCAATAATATCTAAAACAAACGCGAAATCAGATAGAAAATATTTTTTTTGAATTTTCTGTGGTTATCCTGGCAACTTCTCCCATCGTTATGTTAAATATATCTGCCACTTTTTGAGCAATATAGGGTAAGTAGCTGCTTTCGTTGGATTTACCTCTATGTGGAACCGGTGCAAGATATGGCGAATCTGTTTCTAAAACGATATGGTTTAAATCCATTTGCTGTACAACTTGAGCCAAACCCGAGTTTTTATAGGTAATAACACCTCCTATACCCAGATAAAAATTAAGATCAGTAATTAACCTGGCCTGTTCTAAGGTACCGGTGAAACAATGGAAAATTCCTCTTAGTTTTTTATCTTTTTCTTCTACGAGAATTCGATATACTTCATCAAAAGCTTCTCGGCAATGAATAACAATGGGAATATTTAGTGTTTTTGCCCAGGCAATCTGCTTACGAAACGCTGTTTGTTGAAAATTTAAGGTTGACTTATCCCAATACAAATCAATTCCGATTTCGCCTATGGCGTATATTTTATACTTCTGTATGGCATCGGAAATACTATTTAATTCTTCCTGAAAATCTTCTTTTACATCGCATGGATGAAGCCCGAGCATTGGAAAACAATATTGAGGAAAATCTTGTACTAAACCCATTACTAATGAAATGGAAGCCGAATCCACATTGGGCAGGAACAAGCGGCTAACGTTATTTTCCAAGCATCTTTTTATTAATGCTTCTCTTTTTTCAGGATCAGTCTCGTAATATAAATGGGTATGGGTATCTGTCAGAATCATTTATTCAAAAATATAAAAGCTTCTCGTGGTTCGAGAAGCTTTTATATTTTACTATTTTTTTTTAGCGGGTGCTTTTGTTTTCTTATTAGGAGCAGGCTTTCCACTCTTTATAATTTTCCCAGCAGGCTTTTTTACTGGTTTTACTTTTACCAGTTCCACATCAAATATTAAAGTACTATAAGGTCTAATATCCTGACCAGCGCCTCTTGATCCATAACCCAACTCTGATGGGATGATAAATTTTGCCCGAGAACCTTCATTTAGTAACAATAAACCTTCATCCCAACCTCGAATGACCTGACCTTGGCCAACAACAAGACTAATGGGTTCATATGTTCTTCCCGGCTGGTCCAAACCCGCCTTTTTTGCCTCGGCCTCACTACTTGAATCAAACACCTTGCCGTCAAGCGTATAGCCTGTATAATTTACAGATACAGAATCTCCCGAAAGAGGTTTGGGTTTTGCAGAGGGCTTAGTAATCATATATCGCAGACCTGATGCCGTACTTTTAACATTACTCAATTGCTTATCTGTAATGTATTTTTCTATAGCTGCTTTCTCAGCTGCTTGCAATTGCACTGCTTGCTGTTTTTCTTCTGCTATGGCCTCATCCAGTGTTTGTATCTTTTCAATTTTAACTAAAAAAATGACGGAACTTCCTTTTGGTAGAAAGGCTGGCCTTTGATCTTCTGTACCTTTAAATAGCGAATCTGATGAAAATTTTGCCATAGCGCTGTCTTTAACCGTCAATAAAGTAAAGAAGTCCATCAAATCAGAAATATTTTTTGAGGGATAAATTTGTATTCTAGCAGGCGTCCCGTTCTGATAGCTACTGACTAAAACGGAGTCTTTATCCGTTTTCTGAATAAAATTAAAGGTAACCACATCATTTACTTTAATCTTTTCACCCTGATTAGCAGTAAAGATGGTATATTTAAGTCCTTGAGCCGTAGTTTTTTCCTGCCCCTGTGCAATTGTTCCTGATAATACAATCAAGACCAGTGCTAGTGTTATTTTAATTAATTTCATGCTATAAAAAAGCCTTCTTTTCAGAAGGCGTGCTTAAGTTATCTATTTATTTTTATTTGCTGGATTCGCATTTCCCTGTGCCGAAGGTGTTGCCTGTATCGAAGGCATCACAGGTGCAGAAGTTCCTGGTTTTTTAGGTATTATTTTTACAACTTCAATGTCAAATACCAATGGCATATATGGCGGTATTTGTTGATTTCCCTGCTCACCATAGGCCAGTTTAGAAGGAAGGATAATGGTTGCCTTTGTTCCTTTAGGGAATAATAACAGGGCTTCGTCAAAGCCGGGTATGGTACTGTTTATACCTGCGGGAACTTTTATTGGCTGATATGGGCGCATCGGATTTACTGTTCCGGATTTTTTAGCAACTTCCTGAACACTGGTATCAAACACTTTGCCAGTTAAAAACATACCGGTATAATTAAATTCAACGGTATCGCCTACGTTTGGCTTATTGCCCTTACCTTGTTGGGCAATTACATAATTCAGACCGGAGCCTGTTACAATAGGCTTTAAGCTTTTTGACGAAACATAGTTGCTAATTTTTCCTGCTTCCTGGTTTTTAGCTTTAGCTATTTCGGTTTTCATAAACGATTCGATTTTAGAACGGAAAGCCTGATCGTTTAATTTTCCTTTAGGAATAACTTTATTTATCTTAATGGTATAAACAAAATACTTCCCTTTGGTATTTTGAGGTTTAGGCCGGTTCATCTTTTTCTCCATCGAATCAATAGAAATTTTAAATGTAGCACTATCTCCTTCACTCAACATTTCCAAAGCCGCATACAAATCGCCTTTAAAAATCGATTTTTCTTTTACCATTAACGAAGGCCTGTCGTATTCGTAAGAGCTAAATAATATGGAGTCCTCTTCAGTTTTTTCAATTGCTTGGAACGAGACAAAGTCTCCATCTTTAATGGTTGAACCGTCTACATCTTCGTGAATTTTATAGAGCATATCGCCCGGTCCCTTTTCGAATTGCTTACAACCGGTTAATGCTGCTGCTGTAATTCCTAAAATTAATATTCCTTTTTTCATGTTCTTATTTTTCAATTTATAATATTAAGAGATTTTTATACTCGGACAAAATTGTTTTAAACTGACTTATTACTTCTGCCAATGCTTTTTCAGAATTTCCTCCTGCCGCATTTCTATGCCCCCCCCCCTGAAAATATTTTTTACAGATTTCGTTAGCAGGGAAATCACCGGTTGAACGCAACGATAATTTTACCTCATTCTTCCTTTCAACAATTAAAGCGGCCAAACGAATACCATTGATGGATAAAGCATAATTTACAAGGCCTTCCGTATCGCCGGTTATAATGTTGAATTGTTCTAACTCTTGCTTTGAAACGCTGATTATAGCAGTTTTATATTCGGGAAATACTTCTAATTTGTTTAAAAGGCAATATCCTAAAAACTTCAGGCGACTTTCAGAAAAATTATCATATATTAACTGATGAATACGCCAGTTTTCTGCACCACGACTAATTAAATCGGCTACAATATGATGCACTTCGGCGGTGGTACTGGGAAACCGGAATGACCCGGAATCGGTCATGATACCGGTATACAAACAAGTAGCTACATCTTTATTAATCAGATGCCCCTCACCCATTTTAGTAACGATAAAATCATAAACCAGTTGGGCGGTGGCACAGGCGTTTATAGACCAATGCCGATAATCGTCAAAATCTTCCGGCTCCAGGTGATGATCAATCATCACCTTTTTAGCTTTAGATTGGCGTACCAGTTCTCCCATTTCGTAAATGCGGGCAAGTGCGTTAAAATCCAAGCAAAATATAAAATCCGCATTCGCGATATATTCTTTTGATTCTTCAGGCTTTTCAGGATACACAATTACTTCGAGGTTATTGGGCAACCAATGAAGAAATATGGGGTAATCAGAAGGGGTAATTAATCGTACATGATGTCCTTTTTGCACCAAGTAATTAAATAAGCCCAAAGAAGAGCCCATTGCATCACCATCAGGTTTATGATGTGTTGTAATTACAATCTGCTTAGGTTCTGATAATAAATCTTTTAGCGCCGCAATAGCTAACATTCTGTTGTTAAAAGAAAGCAAAGCTATCAAAATAAATGATTCTGCTATTCGCTATTTTAAACTTTGCTTCAGTTTCTGCTTCAAAAAGCCTACTTTTGCAGCGATTTTATAAAAAATAATAATGGCAACTAACAGAACTTTTACCATGATTAAGCCCGATGCTGTAGGAAACGGCCATATGGGTGCGATTTTAGATGATATACTAAAAGGAGGATTTAAAATAGTAGCAATGAAATATACACGGCTATCTAAAGAAACTGCCGGGGCATTTTACGCTGTGCATAAAGAGCGTCCTTTTTACAGTGATTTAGTACATTTCATGTCTTCGGGGCCGATTGTGGCAGCTATTCTGGAAAAAGGCAACGCGGTTGAAGACTTTCGTAAATTAATTGGCGCTACTGATCCTTCAAAAGCAGAAGCTGGAACTATTCGTAATAAATACGCAAAATCTATTGATGCCAATGCAATCCACGGATCGGATTCTGACGAGAATGCTGAAATTGAAGGGAACTTCTTCTTTTCTGCGTTTGAACGTTTTTAATTTGTAGCAAGATACAAGTATCAGGTAGCAAGAATAAATTAACTTTTCTTGCGTTTTGATACTTGATACTAATGCTATAAAAGCACAATTTCCTCTATCACCTTACTTCCTGCTCGCTCATTCATTTTATCAATTATTTGAGAGCGAATCATGACTAATTCATTTTTTAACACCGAA
This sequence comes from Sphingobacteriaceae bacterium, assembly GCA_025450155.1. Lineage (GTDB taxonomy): Bacteria > Bacteroidota > Bacteroidia > Sphingobacteriales > Sphingobacteriaceae > JANWIB01. The sequence goes on along the minus strand of JANWIB010000157.1, from coordinate 3,655 downwards.
GATTCCAGGCGGATAAATAGTTTTTTATCCCGGATATATAATTGTTTGGTTCGGTTGGCAACCGATGTTCCCATCATCTCCGGCCAGGCTACAATCAACGAGGTTTCATCAAACTTGCGGCGAAGTTTGTAAACGTTCAACATTTGCTCAATAGCTTCTTTAAGCGATTTATCATTGTTTCGCTTCATGGATTACGTTTTTAGCTTCCCTTTTTCAATTTCAAATAGCTTTACCTCTACCCCAATTTCATTAAAGATACGGTTAATTCGTTCTTTGCTGGTATCGGTAATAAAAATCTGTCCAAAATCATCTTCCGAAACCATTTGCATTAGTTTACGGGTACGTTTATCATCCAGTTTATCAAAAATATCATCCAATAACAACAAAGGCTCAAAGCCTTTTTGCTGAAAAAGGTAGGTGTATTGTGCCAACTTTAAGGCAATGAGAAACGATTTTTGTTGGCCCTGCGATCCAAACTTTTTCATGGGCATTTGCTGGATGGAAAACAATAAATCATCTTTATGAATACCAACTGTGGTACGTTCAAGCACGCGGTCCCGTTCTACTGATTGCTTTAACAAAGTCGCAAAACCATCCTGAAAAAGTGGCGATTCGTAAACCAATTCTACCTGCTCGGCCTCATCGCTTAAATAATTATAATGTTTATTAAAGATGGGCAGGAAAATCTCCATAAATGCCTTTCGCTTCTCAAATATCTTAGTGCCTGATAAAACCAATTGTTCATCATATACCTCCAGAAGCTGGGCATCGTATCGGCCGGCAGTTGCGATTTGTTTCAATAACGCATTTCGATTTGCCAGGTTTTTATTGTACAGTATCAGCTCATCCAGGTATTGATTATCAGTTTGAGAAATGACGTTATCTACGAATTTTCGACGTTCTTCACTTCCCTCTATAATAATACTGATATCATAGGGCGATACCATCACTAGTGGAAATAATCCAATATGATCGGCCAGGCGCTGGTACTCCTTTTTATTTCGTTTAAATTGTTTTTTCTGATTCTTTTTTAGCGAACAGGCTATGGTTTCACTTCTGTTTTTCTTCTCAAAAGTCCCTTGCACCATAAAAAAATCACTTCCCTGCTTTATTTGCTGAGAATCGACCGGATTAAAATAACTTTTACAAAGAGAAAGGTAGTGAATAGCATCCAACAGGTTAGTTTTACCCGTTCCGTTATTGCCTGTAAAGGCATTAACAGCAGGAGAAAAGCTGAAATCGGCTTCTGCGTAGTTTTTGAAATTTAGAAGAGATAGTTTTTCAAGCCACATTCGGGAGTTACAAAATTAATCTTTTAAACCCGAAATCCTATTCTTCTAATTACCACAATAAGAGATAGATAGATAATGCCATACCTGCTCCGGCAAACAAAATACAAGATCCAACACAAAAACGATACCATGGAGATAGCTTACAGGCGAAGAATAATCCCAATAACAAGCCCGTTAATGCACCTAATGGCATTCCGTAAAAATATGCCCCTAATTGGGCAAGACCATGCCCACCAGGACTAATTACCTGGAACCCTACTATTATTCCGATAATTCCGCTGGTAAACAAACAAGCAGCAACAAAAAATAAAGCGCTTAATAATTTAGGATAAGATGTGAAAGTAAAAATAGGCATCTGCTAAAATAATGTAATATCATGTTTAGCGGCAAATTGCTCTTGCGCTTTCTGAAATTCATCATCCAATAAATCAAACTTTTTATTAATCGCCTTAATCAGCTCCTGTTCTTTTTTCGCTTTTTCTTCTGTCATTTGCTCATCAGTTAAGGCACCTATTTCTATAATTTGCTTATATTCATTATCCGCTATTTGAAGCATTCCTTTAGCATAAGTAATAAAAGCATTTTTAAAGGCATCATCATCCAATTTTTCTACTTTTTTCACGGTATCAACAAGTCCGTGTATTCTGGTTTTAAAATCACCTAACTGTTTTAACGCTGTCGCTTTTTGATCGGGCTTTCCAGTAGCGTCATTCAATACTTTCTCTAATTTTTCCTGCTCTTGAAGCAACTTTTCATGCACAGCTGCAATCTGGTCATGGTACTTTAGAGGATCTATTCCAAAGAATAAAACAACCGACACAAATAAGAGGACTATTAATTCTTTCATTATGAATTTTATTAAAGTAAAACCACAAGCTCTGTAGTTAATGGAATGGCCCGAAGCTTGTTGAACACAAAGAGGGCAACAATAAATAATCGCTACCCCCTTTAATATAACTTTAATTGTTTTTACTGCAACGTAATATTATGTTTAGCAGCGAACTCCCCCTGAGATTTTTGAAGATCATTGTCCAGCTGCTGAAACTTTTTATTAATTGTCTCAATAAGTTCCTGCTCTTTTTTCTCTTTTTCTTCTGTCATTTGCTCATCAGATAAGGTACCTATTTCTATAGCTTGCTTATATTCATTATTCGCTATTTGAAGCATTTCTTTCGCATAGGCAATAAAAGCATTTTTAAACGCATCGTCGTCCAGCTTTTCTACTTTTTGCACGGTGTCGATTAATCCGTTAATTCTGGTTTTAAAAGCGTCTAATTGTTTCACCGCTACCGCTTTCTGATCAGGTTTCCCGGTAGCTTCATTCAATACTTTTTCCAATTTTTCCTGCTCTTGAATTAGCTTTTCATGTGCTGTTTCAATCTGGTCATGATATTTAAGTGGATCTACTCCGCATGAAATCAGGAATAAAATAGTTGATGTAAATAAGAGTGTTGTTAATTTTTTCATATCTATATGTTATTAAATTTAAGTGCTAATATATTATAATGGGGAGGAAAATTCAATCAAATATAAAAATAGCAGATGGGGGTTGATAGTAATGCCGAAAACTGTATTTTTGCCAATAATTCTATCCTTAGAAGACAGACTATATAAACGCAAATGGCGAAAAATCAAAACGATATAATTGTGCAAGACAACGGATCAGGAAAATTTGTACAGGAGAATAAAAAGAGTTTAGCTGTAATTGGTGGCGCTATTATTGCGCTGGTATTACTTTATATTGGATACCAGAAATTTTACTTAGCCCCAAGAGCAGAAAAAGCAGCGAACGAAATGTTTAAAGCCGAAGAATATCTGGCAGATTCAGTGGCCGACAGGGCAATTAAAGGTGATGGCTCTTATCCCGGCTTTGAAAAAATAGCCCAAGAATATTCTAATACAAAATCAGCAAATCTTGCTAATGCTTATTTGGGAGGATTATACCTTCAAAAAGGTGAATTTAAAAAAGCTATTGAAGCATTAGGAAATTATAGCACCACGGGTAGCCCGGTTATTGATCCTTTAGTTTTAGGAATGACAGGAGATGCTTATTCTGAATTAAAAGATTATAACAAAGCAATAACGTACTATAAAAAAGCGGCTGAAAAGAATGACAACTCATTTACAACTCCTTTATTTCTTAAAAAATTAGGATTAGTTTACGAAGAGCAAAAAGATTTGGAAGCAGCTTTAAACGCTTATAAAAAGATAAAAGAAAATTATCCTGAAAGTGCTGAGGCATCTTTAATAGATACCTACATCGCCCGGGTAGAAGCGAAAAAATAAATTAAAAAGCTCATAAAATGGTTACTTTTAATAGGGTGGGTAACCATTTTTGTTTTTAAACGATGGCCACTCAGCTT
>JANWIB010000156.1 GCA_025450155.1 Sphingobacteriaceae bacterium | reverse complement strand
GCATTATTATTGGTTAATTCTAAACTGCTATTCTGACGTACCTGGTTACCTCCCGCAGTGATAAATACATTGTTTGCACCGGCATTGCCATATTTGTACGCGTATACTGTATTTTTATAGAAATCAAGATCAATACCAAAACTAGAACGTAATGCCAACCATGAAATGGGTTTAAAATCTAACGCAAATGTACTTTGCAGCCTGTTTCCTAACCCTTTATTATAATTTTTGTCTAAATCTAATATCGGATTACCTACATTATTAGCGATGGAGGTATTTCCATACTTACCATCAACTTTTGAAGCCACATAAGGAGCGGCCCGGTAAGCAATATTAAAGGCACCCAAATCCACATCTCTTAAGTTGAACCGACTATAGGAAACCAATGCGGATAATTTTAGATTATTGGTGAAACTATACTCGTTATTTGAACGCAACGTGAAACGGTTAAATTTATTTGTTTCTATAATCCCTTCATCAGAGATATATCCGGCACTTAAGAAATAAGTGAGCTTATCGCTACCTCCAGAAAGAGACAGATTATGATTTTGCTGAAAACCCCGACGTAAAACAGCATCATACCAATCGGTGTTACCGCCTGCATTCAATAACGCAGGAGTAATTAATTCATCTCCACTACCATAATACACATTTGCTTCATTGATATAACCTGCATACTGCCTGGCTCCTGCCATATTCACTAAGTTGGAGGCTTCTTTAATAGCCACATTCGCATCATAGCTGATCACCATCTTACCCGACTTACCCTTTTTGGTTGTAATCAGTAATACACCATTAGCGGCACGCATACCATATATAGCTGTAGCGGAGGCATCTTTTAAAATGTCCATAGAAACAATATCAGCATTATTGATATTTCTGATATCGTCTGTAATAACACCATCTACAACATATAAAGGGTTAGCCCCGGCCAGCATAGTACCCGTACCACGCACACGTATCGTAGGTAGCGAATTAGGGGCTCCGGAACTAATAACTTGTACACCGGCTACTCTTCCTTGAATGGCTTGCGTAGCCGAAAGAACCGGCTGCTTAGCTATGTCTTCCCCTTTAACCTGCGCAACCGATCCGGTTACATCTCTTTTTCGTTGCGTACCATACCCTACTACCACAACTTGGGTTAGCTCTTCTAGTAAGGGTTGCAGGCTCACATCTATAGTTGTTTGATTGTTAACCGGAATTTCCCGGCTTTGAAAACCTATGTAGGAAAAAACAAGGGTTCCATCGGAGGGCACATTAATGGAATAATTGCCGTTAGCATCTGTTTGGGTACCGTTAGTTGTTCCTTTTACAAATACACTTACGCCTGGTAAAGTCTCGCCATTGGAAGCATTTGTAGCTTTTCCTCTAACACTGCTTTGCTGAGCAAAGGCGTTCGTACAGAACACTAAAAGTACCGCAGTGAAAAGTGTAAATAACTTTCTCATAAAAGCGGTTTAATTAGGTTTATTAAAAATGGTGACCCCAAAACTCGGATAAAATGTAAGAAAAAGCAAAAAAAGTACCACTACTTCTACATCAAGTAGATCAAATATAAATAGATATCTTCTTAATCTACTTATAATCAATGAATTAATGGATAATATATTACAAAATGTATTATATTAAAAGTGGTGTAAGCGGAGGTAATGACGTAGCGATATAGCTCAATCAAAGTCAAAATTAGTGTCATCGCTCGCTAACGCTTGCGGACTTATTAATTTCTTGGTTAAGATCCTCTCACTACGTTCGGATCTCGGGAAGATTTCTGAGTAGCCCGGTAAAGAATTAAGTTTGAATCACACCTACATTATAACGTTCCATAATAGGCGCATGATTGGCTGCTTCAATTCCTATCGAAATGATTTTACGCGTTTCTAAAGGATCGATCACCCCATCGACCCAAAGTCGGGCAGCCGCATAATACGGACTCAGTTGCGCATTATATTTCTCAGTAATCTTAGCTAACAATATCTTTTCTTCTTCCGGATCAACGGTAATGCCTTTTGCTTTTAAGGTCGCCTCCTGAATTTGAAGCAGGGTTTTTCCGGCAGAAGCTCCACTCATTACAGCCATTTGTCCGGTCACCCAGGAATATATCAGGCGAGGATCATATGCCTTGCCACACATGGCATAGTTTCCTGCACCGTAAGAATTACCTACAATAAATGTGAATTTAGGAACCACAGAATTGGCCATTGCCGAAACCAGTTTTGCACCATCTTTAATAATTCCTCCATGTTCTGATCTGCTACCTACCATAAAACCTGAAACATCCTGTAAAAACACTAAAGGAATTTTTTGCTGATTGCAGTTCATAATAAACCGGGCCGTTTTATCTGCCGCATCCGAATAAATTACACCCCCCATCTGCATTTCACCTTTTTTAGACTTCACCACCTTACGCTGATTAGCAATAATTCCTACTGCCCAACCATCAACACGGGCAAGTCCGCAAAGCAAGGTTTTTCCGTAAAGCTCTTTATACTGCTCAAATTCCGAATTATCAACAATACGCTCAATAATTTCAAGCATATCGTAAGGTTTTGTTCTGTCCTGTGGAAAAACAGATTGAATATCCTCCATATTTTTTTTAGGCTGAGCAGATTTTATCCGGTCAAAACCTGCCGTTGGATTATGACCTATCTTATCGAAAATTTTCTTTATTGCATCCAGACACGATGAATCATCCGGAAATTTATTATCCGTTACCCCTGAAATTTCGCAATGCGTAGTTGCTCCTCCTAATGTTTCATTATCTACATCTTCACCAATAGAAGATTTTACCAAATAAGATCCCGCCAGGAAAACTGATCCTGTTCCTTCTACAATCAACGCATAATCAGACATGATGGGTAGGTAAGCTCCTCCCGCAACACAGCTTCCCATAATGGCCGAAACCTGCACTACACCCATCGACGACATCCGGGCATTGTTCCTGAAAATCCTTCCGAAATGTTCTTTATCAGGAAAAACTTCATCCTGCATAGGAAGATAAACCCCGGCGCTATCTACCAGATAAATAATCGGCAGCTTGTTCTCCATCGCGATTTCCTGTGCCCGAAGTATTTTTTTAGCTGTAATTGGAAACCAAGCCCCGGCTTTTACCGTCGCATCGTTAGAAACGATGACACACATCCTTTTGGAAACATAACCAATTACCGTTACTACACCACCACCCGGACATCCTCCTTCTTCCTCATACATCCCTTCACCAGCAAAAGCGCCTACTTCTAATAGCGCTGTATCATCATCAATTAAGTAATTGATTCGTTCACGAGCCGTTAGTTTTCCTTTCTTTTTATGTGCCTCAATTTTTTTAGACCCCCCTCCCAACTTAATTTTTTGATAGCGCTTATCCAGCTCATCGAGTAAAGATTGCATATAGTTTTATATTGATTTGGTTAATTTTACATTATAGAAGCGTTTAAATTTCCTAATTAATAACTTTTTTACCAAATTACAACACGTACCATTATAACACTAACCCAATTATTATTTAGCTGATTTAAGCAACAATTAATTAAACTTAAGTATTCTTTATGAATTTATTTGAAACTGTAGTTGACGAACAATTAGAATTAATTAAACAAAGTGCAAAAGAATTTGCCGAAACGCAAATTCGCCCTTATGTTATGGAATGGGACGAAGCACAGATTTTTCCTGTAGAAGTTTTTAAAAAACTAGGCGAACAGGGATTTATGGGGGTTTTAGTTCCGGAAGCCTATGGTGGTTCAGGCTTAGATTACCAGGCTTATGTAACCATTCTTGACGAAATTTCCCAAGTATGTGGTTCTATCGGCTTATCGGTAGCGGCGCATAATTCGCTATGCACAAACCATATATTGATGTTTGGTAACGAAAGCCAAAAATCAAAATATCTTCCGCTGCTGGCGTCTGGGCAATGGATTGGCGCATGGGGGTTAACTGAAACCGGAACCGGGTCCGACGCCGGAGGCATGGCCACGACCGCTAAATTAGCAGGTGATGAATGGGTATTAAATGGCTCGAAAAACTTCATCACCCATGCCATTAGTGGCGATGTATCTGTAGTCATTGCACGTACAGGCGAAAAAGGCGATTCGCACGGCATGACCGCTTTTGTGGTAGAAAAAGGAACTGCGGGCTTTACCGCCGGGAAAAAAGAAAACAAATTAGGCATGAGGGCATCCGAAACGGCTTGTTTATTTTTTGATAATTGCCATATTCCGAAAGAAAATGTATTGGGAGAAGTAGGAAACGGATTTGTGCAATCGTTAAAAGTATTAGACGGCGGGAGAATATCCATAGCTGCTCTGTCTTTGGGTATTGCAAAAGGAGCCTATAAAGCCGCCTTGCAATATTCTAAAGAGCGTGAACAATTCGGAAAGCCGATCTCACAGTTCCAGGCCATTGGGTTTAAACTGGCCGATATGGCCACCAAGATTGAAGCTTCAGAACTACTGATCCGCAAAGCGGGGCATTTAAAAGATAAAGGGGAGAAAGTAACCACCCTATCAGCTATGGCAAAATATTATGCTTCGGAAGTCTGCGTGGAGGTAGCCAATGAAGGTGTTCAAATTCATGGGGGATATGGCTTCACAAAAGATTATCCTGCCGAAAAATACTACAGGGACTGTAAATTGTGTACTATCGGCGAAGGAACTTCTGAAATTCAAAAACTGGTAATCTCCAGAGAGATTTTAAAATGAAATTAATTGAGTGTCCCCGCGATGCCATTCAAGGGATTAAACAGTTTATTCCTACAGAAAAAAAAGCAGAATACTTAAACGAACTGCTGAAAGTTGGCTTTGATACCATTGATTTTGGAAGTTTTGTATCGCCCAAAGCAATTCCTCAGTTAGCCGATACCGCCGAGGTTTTAAGACTTCTGGATCTAAGCGCTACGAAATCAAAGCTTTTAGCTATTATTGCCAATGAGCGGGGTGCTCAGAATGCCTGCCAATTTGAAGAGATAGCTTACTTGGGCTATCCTTTCTCCATTTCAGAAACGTTTCAGCTTCGCAATACCGAGGCTACTATTGCCGAATCGGTAGAAAGGGTGAAAGCCATTCAGGAGTTGTGCTTAAAGCACGATAAACAATTAGTAATTTATATTTCTATGGGCTTCGGTAATCCTTATGGTGATGAATGGAATACGGAAATTGCTACGAAGTGGGTTAACGTGCTAAGCCAATTGGGCATCCACATCTTTTCACTTGCTGATACTATCGGGATTGCAACTCCATCAACAATTAGTTATTTGTTTAAGGAGTTAATTTCCTCCTATCCCCAGTTAGAGTTTGGTGCACATTTTCATACCACACCCGATACTTGGCGTGAAAAAATTGAAGCTGCTTGGGAAGCGGGATGTCGCCGTTTTGATGGTGCTATTTTGGGATATGGTGGCTGCCCCATGGCGAAAGATGAACTGGTGGGTAACATGCCAACAGAAAACCTGATTGATTTTTCAAGAGAAAAAGAAAGTGCTGTTAGTATTACGGAAGAATCCATTTTCAAATTACAATCTGCTTTTCAAAGATTAATCTCATTATAATCCGTCTATGTTCTATACACCAGAAGATCTGTCCAAGTTTGCAAAAACTAATTTCCAGTTCATAAAAACTAAACACGAAGACAATCTCTTCATCATCACCTTAAACCGACCCGAAAAGCGTAACGCGTTTACGCCAACCATGGTTCATGAAATTGCTTTCGCATTAGAATATGCTCAGCATCAACAGGACGTCTGGTGTATATTAATTAATGCGGAAGGTCCGGTATTTTGTGCCGGAATGGATTTAACTATTTTTCAAAACCCAGATTTAGATCAACAAAATAAGACACTTCCTAAACCACAAAAAGAAATAAATTTAGGTGATGCCTTTAAAAATATCAGCAAACCATCCATTGCCAAAGTTGAAGGCTCCGTATTGGCGGGGGGCTTTTTAATTATTGGTGGATGTACCTTTGTAGTAGCAACAGAAGAAGCAGAATTTGGTCTTCCCGAAGTAAAAAGAGGGATTTTCCCGATGCAGGTGATGTCATCTCTATTAAAAATTACCACTCCCCGAAAGGTTTTAGAAATGTGCATTTTAGCCAAAAACTATTCGGCTGCGGAAGCGAAAAAAATAGGCTTGGTAACTCACCTAAGCAACAAGCAAAGCATTAATGAAGCCTGCGATACGCTTGTCCATACCATCCTCAATCATTCGCCTTTTGCTATTCAAAAAGGTATAGAAGCCTTTCATATGCTATCGAATATCCCTGAAAATGAACAATTTGCTTTTCTCTTAAGTGAGCTAAAGCAAATCAGAAATTCTCAGGATGCGTTAGAAGGAATAAATGCTTTTAAAGAAAAGCGGAAACCCGTTTGGAAGAATAAGTAGTAGTAAGTCCACTTCCGAAAGCTTTTTGTTGGTGTAACAAAATGTCATTCATGTAATATATTTTCCAGGGCCGCTTCAAGGGTCGGATATTTAAAAGCATAGCCGGACTCTATAAGTTTTTCGGGCAAAACCCAACGACTTTTTAAAATAAGTTCTGTTTCTGTATGAATAAAGGCTGCACCAATCTCAAGTAACCACCTTGGCGATGGCAAGCCAATTTTTACATTTAGGATTTCCCGAAAAGTTTTCATGAGGGTTTTATTGTCAACCGGATTGGGAGATGAGCAGTTAAAAATCCCTTCCAATTCTTTATGAGATTGGAGAAATAAAATAATCCTAAATAAGTCTTCTATATGCACCCAACTAAACATTTGTTTTCCATCACCTTGTTTACCTCCTAAACCAAATCTTACAAGATTAATAAACGGCTTAATCACTCCACCATTTTTTCCTAATACAATTGCCATGCGCAAAGCGATTTGCCGGGTATTTGGAAGTGGAAAAGAAAAAAAAGTTTGCTCCCAGCTTTTAGCTACCTCCACTGAAAATCCACTACCAATCTCTCCCTGTCTTTCAGTCATCCCCCGATCTTCCGCATGCCGGTAAATAGTTGCTGTGCTTGCATTGATCCAAAGTTGGGGCGGATTGCCACAATTTAACAGTGCTTTCCCAAGAGTTTCTGTGGTTTCTATTCTGGATTTTAGGATTTCCGCTTTATTCTTTTTGTTGTAACGACAATCTACGGACTTACCAGCGAGATTGATTAGCATTACAGCATTCTCCAGCGCATCAAGAATTTCTTTGGTACTGTTCCACTGAATAGTTTGTTGTTGCCTGGAAATGACAATTACTCTATACCCTAATTGTTGGAACCGGCCAGTCAGATATTTTCCAACAAAACCGGTTCCCCCTGCTATAACAATTTTATTTAGCAACCGCATTTTGGCTTGATTTTCTTTTACCCCTGAAAAACAGAAGTAAATTCAAGAATAGAATTACTCCCAAATAAATCAAAAACCCGCCAACTTTAGCGCTTAATTCTTCTATTAACTCCTGGTAAGTACCAATAACACTCATCGGAAGGATCATTAGCGCGGCGCCAATATTTAAAAGATAAAATCCGATTTCGAACAATCTGTTTGTTGAATGAGCAATTTCGGCACGTCCGTGAAAAATGTCCAGCATGAAGATTTTACTGTTTTTAAATAGGGTTTTGGCTACCCAGTATGTTGTTCCGATTGCAATGGGTAAATAAATCAGATAAGCCTTAATGTTCATTAAGTTATTGATAATTTCTGGGGTTGTAGTTTGAGTTTCCATATTTTTAGCGTTTTGATTTTAAGTTGTAAATTTTTTCCAAGTGCATAAACAGCACGATGTTAAAAACATGCATAGTACCTAACACCAGATAAACTGTTCCTAGTTTTTTTGCAAGTAATTCTATGCACTGGATGATTGTATTTATGTTGTTTTGTTGCGTAAAAAAAATCAATATAAATCCGATGTTAATTAGATAAAAACCAATCAATAAGACCTTGTTTAGAGGCTGTACAATTTCAGGCTTCTCCATAAATATCGATTTCAGAAATATTTCGCCGTTCGTGTACAAGCTCCTTCCAACGAAATAGGTGGTGTTCGTAGCAATAAGTACGTAGACAGTTAACGCGATAATACTTATATTCATATTTCTGAATTTTCAATAAATATTGAAATATATATTTAAAAAAATTTATCTTAACTTACCCAATATCTTCATAAACCAATTTTGCTTCGATTTAATAAACAGGTCAAGAACCGATTCGGCCTGGGTTGCAAACTGCAAAAGATCTTTTGTCACCTTTCTGAATTCGGCTGCTTCTGCACCCGTTCCTTCAGCACCATGTACTTCACTCAATATTTTTATAATGGGATCCAACTCTCTTCTCTTTCTTTCTCGTGCCACTTGAATACCCAAGTTCATAATGTCTTTATTCGACTTAAAATATTCTTTTCTTTCGCCGGGAACCAATACTTTTTCTATCAACCCCCAATCCATTAAAGCTCTGATATTCATGTTGCTATTTCCACGGGATATTTTTAATTCTTCCATAATATCCTCTGTAGAAAGCGGTTGGGGGGAAACAAGAAGCAAGGCATGAATTTGAGACATGGTTCGATTTACGCCCCAACTGGATCCTAACATGCCCCATGCTTGTATGTACTTTTCTTTTGCCTCTAAATATTTCATGTTGTAAATATATATCAAAGTTTTTAAACTTTCAAATATTTCTGAAAGAAAATTTAAAATTATTATTGAACCACGCTATAACTCTATTAGAGGAGCTCAGTAACGCTTTACATGCTCATGCTAAACTTTCGATCACCAAGGCACTGGCTCCGCCGCCGCCATTGCAAATACCAGCGACACCGATTTTTCCTTTATTTTGTTGCAGAACAGAAAGCAGTGTTACGATAATACGTGCCCCGGAAGCGCCCAGTGGATGACCCAAAGCAACGGCCCCACCATTCACATTCACTTTAGCTGGATCGAGATTTAGTAATTGATTATTGGCTAAAGCTACTACAGAAAAAGCCTCGTTGATTTCGTAAAAGTCAACCTGCTCAGACTTGATATTAGCTCGTTGCAGTGCCAATGGAATGGCTTTAGCAGGGGACGTGGTAAACTGTTCGGGCGCCTGCTGCGCATCTGCATAGGCCAATATTTTAGCTAAAGGTTTTAATTTTAATTCTTCTGCTTTTTCTCTGTTCATTAACACTAACGCGGCTGCCCCGTCATTCAAATTAGAGGCGTTGGCTGCAGTAACCGTACCCTCCTTTTGAAAAGTTGGTTTTAGCAAAGGTATCTTATCGAACTTTACCATTGCCGGGTCTTCGTCTTTATCAACAATTTTTACCTCTCCCTTACGGTCTTTTACCTCAACGGTCACCATTTCTGCAGAAAATTTCCCTGCCTCTTGGGCGGCAAGTGCTCGCTTGTAGGTTTCGGCTGCGTAAGCATCTTGCTCTTCCCGGCTAATCTTACAGTTGAAGGCACATAACTCTGCCGCGTTACCCATGTGATAATCATTATACACATCCCACAAACCGTCTCTAATCAAGCCATCAGTTAGCTCACCATTTCCCAAACGATACCCATTGCGTGCTTTGTTTAAATAATAAGGTACATTACTCATGCTTTCGATCCCACCTGCTACCACAATACCGTTTTCACCCAGGGCGATACTCTGAGCAGCAAACATAATGGCCTTCATACCCGAAGCACAAACTTTATTGATGGTCGTTGCCGGAATATCAGGCAGGCCGGCAAACTTAGCCGCTTGCGTGGCAGGAGCCTGCCCTAAATTAGCCGATAAAACATTACCCATATATACTTCCTGAATGGCATCAGGTGCTATATCGGCACGTTTTACGGCTTCTTTGATAACAATAGCTCCTAATTCGGTTGCAGAAAAACTGGACAGGCTTCCGCCAAAGCTGCCAATAGGTGTTCTTACTGCTGCAACAATATATACTTCTTTCATTTTGATTTCGATTTATAATTTAACGATAGGGTTAGCTTAATTTCATTTCCGGTATATCGCCTTCAATAATCAGTTTTCCGGCAGTAGCCTTGTCTATTTCTTCAACCGATACGCCCGGGGCACGTTCCAACAGCTTAAAGCCACCTTCAGGTAAAACATCAAGTACCGCCAGTTCAGTAACAATCTTTTTAACACATTTTACTCCTGTTAACGGCAAGGTACATTTGGGTAACACCTTACTTTCTCCAGCTTTATTAACATGCTGCATGGCCACAATAATATTCTTCGCCGAAGCAACCAGGTCCATCGCCCCGCCCATCCCTTTCACCATTTTACCAGGGATTTTCCAATTGGCAATATCGCCATTTTCCGAAACTTCCATCGCTCCTAAAATGGTTAAGTCTACTTTTTGCGCACGGATCATTCCGAAACTTAAAGCCGAATCAAAAATTGAGGAACCAGGCAAGGTTGTGATGGTTTGTTTACCCGCATTAATCAAGTCTGGGTCTTCATCTCCTTCAAACGGGAAGGGGCCCATTCCTAATAAACCATTTTCTGACTGTAATACGATATTAAATCCTTCGGGAATATAGTTGGCTACTAATGTTGGGATACCTATTCCAAGATTAACATAAGAGCCATCTTTTATTTCCTGAGCAATTCGTTGGGCGATTCCGTTTTTATCTAACATGTTAATTTGATAAGTTAAATTGACTTTGTTTGATGTAATTTTGATTGATTTGCTGTGCTATCTTGTGTTAATCTTCTTTTTATTATTTTAATCAATATAAAATCAATTACAAAAAATAATAGTACTGCAATTAACCATAACACGGGGAAAAGTAGAATATAATAACCTGTACCATGACTGATTAATGGATTAAGATGATTATCAAGCCAGTTTTCCATCAATTCCTCATTGGTATAATAGATGAAAAAGAAAAAAACAGATGACAGGAAAGACATTAAGAGAACATTTAATACCTGGATAATTCGACTTCTGCGTTTTTGAATACGATACCTTGCAACTTTTATCATCCAAAATAATCCTAAAAGAGCAAACGCAACCCAGGAACCAGCCTGAAAAAGAACGGAATATAATTTTACTTTATCTGGGGATTTTCGAGTGGCAATAGAAAGAT
>JANWIB010000155.1 GCA_025450155.1 Sphingobacteriaceae bacterium | reverse complement strand
TTTATCAGAAAATAACAGCAACGATTTTGAAAATTTTGAATATGGCCAATACAACAAGCCATACGTGATTATGGTAGTGGGTGTAAATGGCGTGGGCAAAACGACCACCATTGGCAAATTAGCCTACCAGTTAAAACAAGCAGGCAATAAAGTCGTGTTAGGTGCCGCCGATACGTTTCGAGCTGCCGCTGTAGATCAACTAAAACTTTGGGGCGAACGAGTACATGTGCGTGTAGTGGCTCAGGCTATGGGATCAGATCCCGCTTCAGTAGCATTTGACACCTTGCAATCTGCTGTGGCTAATGGTGAAGACGTGGCCATTATTGATACAGCTGGCCGCCTGCACAATAAAGTAGCTTTGATGAACGAGCTGACTAAAATTAAGAACGTGATGCAAAAAGTGGTGCCAGACGCTCCTCATGAAATTTTATTAGTGCTTGATGCTTCGACGGGTCAAAACGCAGTAGAACAATGCCTACAATTCACACAAGCTACTGATGTAAATGCTTTGGCTCTTACCAAATTGGATGGAACGGCTAAGGGTGGTGTAGTTATTGGCATTTCGGACGAATTTAAAATTCCGGTAAAATATATCGGAGTGGGCGAAAGCATGAACGATTTGCAACTATTCAACAAAAAAGAGTTTGTGGATTCGCTTTTCAAAAAGCCTTGAGCAAAAGTGCATACTCTGTTAAATCAGAATATATCACTCATAGCTTCTGATTATCTCCATCATATCAAGCAGGTAACTATTAACGGATGTCTTCAGCAAACGTTTATCATCTGTATTGAATTGGATAGCTACAGCCAGATTAATGGCTGGAAAATATTCACAATCTGAAACATATCCAGGAAACCATCCACTATGTCCGTAACCATAACCAATAGTTGATGTTGGTCTGATTTGTACCCCCAATCCATATAAGTGCTCTTTTCCGGTATTAGCTTTTACACCAGATCGTATTTCCTTACACATTTTTTCAGATACTGATCCTAAAGAATAAAATTCCTTTGCCCAATGTGCAAGGTCATGAGAATTAGAGACAAATCCACCTCCAGCCCATTCAAACTGTGGGTTAATAGTAAGCATACCTTTTTTTACTATTGCACCATGGTATGGAAAGGGGCTGTTCGCTCGGGAATATCCGGTTGCCAGTTTGTTAAATTTCCGTTTAATTGAAGGTTCTGTGTTTGAAAGAGAATAAGGCAGAATAACATACTTGTTTGCTAAACTATATAAACTTTTACCGGTAGTTTTTTCTATAATATATCCTAAAATCAGATAGTTGGTATCAGCATAACCAAAATCAGTTCCGGCATCAAACAATGGCTTGCGATCAAATATATATGCAAAAGCCTCTTCCGGTCTCCATTTTTTATCAGGATTTTCTTTAAGTTTCTGCATAAAATCACCTAGCTCATAATATTCTTCAATACCAGAGGTATGATTCATTAGCATCCTAATAGTTATCGAAGCTGCATTAGGGATACGTTTGAACCAAATTTCTGAGCTTAGATACTTAGAAATAGGATCATCAAGTTCAAATATGCCTTGTTCTGCCAAAGAAGCCGCTACCGCTGCAAAAAGGGTCTTTCCAATACTTCCGGATAACATCCTGTGGTCCGGCTTCATAAAAGTCTGAGTTAATGAATCTGCCGTACCTGTTGCAATACGGATTTCTTCTCCATTTGGCAAAATGGCAGCAAACGTTGCTCCAGGAAAACCATTTGCTTTCTGTAGCGAATCCAGCTTAAATTGCAGTTTCTGGCCGATTTGAATAGTTTTAGCAGATTGGGACTTAACCGAGATGGTAAATATCCCTATTAAAAAAACAATAAAAACGTACTTCATAAATCTAGAGTAAGAGTTGTAAAATCCTCGCAAGAAAAACAGAAAACATGCTAAGGAATCACTATTTTTGCATCCTTGTCAAAAGATGCGGATTTTACATCTCTTACCGAGAAAACGAGCAAGACCGCACCATAACCATGAAAACAAAAATAGAAAAAGCATCCAAAAAACAACCTAAAATCAATGTCATCACTTTAGGGTGCTCTAAAAATATGTATGATTCGGAGGTATTGATGGGTCAGTTGCGGGGTAATCAAATGGCGGTGACCCACGAATCGGACAAAATTGGACAAGATGATATTGTCATCATCAATACCTGCGGATTTATTGATAATGCCAAACAGGAGTCTATTGATACTATTCTTCAATACAGTGAACTGAAAGAAAAGGGGAAAGTGGGAAAAATAATTGTTACTGGCTGTCTTTCTGAACGCTACAAACCCGAATTAGAAGCTGAAATAACAAATGTGGATGCCTATTTTGGCACGAATGACCTGCAAAACCTATTGAAAACACTCGGTGCTGATTATAAATATGAATTAATTGGGGAAAGGCTGTTGACTACCCCATCGCATTTTGCATATTTTAAAATCGCCGAAGGTTGTAATCGCCCCTGTTCGTTTTGTGCCATTCCACTAATGCGAGGAAAACATGTTTCCAAGCCGGTGGAAGAATTAGTTAAAGAAGCCAAAACACTCGCAAATAAGGGGGCAAAAGAATTAATACTTATTGCACAAGACCTTACATATTATGGTTTAGACCTGTACGGAAAACGAAATCTGGATGAATTGCTTCGTCACCTTTCTGATGTAAATGGCATTGAATGGATACGTCTTCAATACGCTTATCCTTCCGGGTTTCCGATGGAGATTTTGGATGTGATGAATGAACGGGAAAACATTTGCAAGTACCTGGATATGCCGCTTCAACATATTACAGATACTATGTTGAAATCCATGCGTCGTGGAATTACAAAGCAAAAAACGATGGATCTGGTGAATGAAATTCGCGATAAAGTTCCCAATATCGCTTTGCGAACCACCTTAATTTGCGGTTATCCGGGCGAAACTGAACAAGATTTTCAAGAAATGAAGAGCTGGGTAGAAGAAACCCGGTTTGACCGATTAGGCTGCTTCACTTACTCGCACGAGGAAAAAACACATGCCCATACCTTAACAGACAATATTTCACAAGAAATAAAAGAACAACGTGTAGAAGAGATTATGGAAATACAACAGGGGATTTCTTTGGAGATAAACCAACAAAAAATAGGGAATACCTATAAAGTACTAATTGATAAAAAAGAAGGTGATTTTTTTGTTGGAAGAACCGAATTTGATTCTCCGGAAGTGGACAATGAAGTGCTTATTCATGCAGGTGATAATTACGCCGCAGTTGGAAGTTTTGTGAATGTAAAGATCGATCGTGCCGAAGACTTCGACTTGTATGGACAGATTGTAAAATAAATTTACCCTGGGAGAAATATTCCGCCATTTACTCCTATTTTCGTTCCCGAAATGAAATCAAGTTGTATTGATTATAGCGAAACGGGATATTTTCCTTCCACCGTGATCAGTTATCTTAATCAGGATCCTAAACTAACTTCATTCATTTCTCATCAACCCACGCTGGCAGGTTTTAAAGAACTTATCGTATCTAAAAAAGCGACTGCTGATAGACAGGTATTAGTCAACGTCCTAAAAAATCAATACCAATCTGTTGCAACATCAGAAACTGTAAAAAACAATATTAATCTCCTTTTACAAGAGAATACATTTACAGTGACAACCGGACATCAGCTTAATCTGTTTACCGGACCACTTTATTTTATTTACAAGATAATTACTTCCATAAACCTGGCTAGAGAACTAAAAACTGCATTTCCGAATAAAAACTTTGTTCCCGTTTATTGGATGGCTACTGAGGATCACGATTTTGAAGAAATCAATCATGTAAACATGCATGGTAAGAAAATTTATTGGGACAAGCCTGCTTCAGGATCCACGGGTCGTTTAAGCACAAAAACCATTGCGAATACCGTAAAAGAATATCAAAAAGCACTGGGTGTTTCCGAAAATGCAACCATTATTTGTCAACTCATTGAAGATGCCTACCTAAAACAGGATAACCTTGCCGATGCAACACGTTGTTTAGTAAACGCCCTATTCGGAAAATATGGTTTAATAATTTTAAATGCTGATGATCCGACACTAAAACAGCAATTGGTATCGGTTATTGAACGGGATATTATTCAACAAAACAGCTTCAACTTAATTAACCGAGCCAGTAAACAACTGGAAGAAGCAGGGTTCAAAACTCAGGTGAATGCAAGAGAAATAAACTTCTTTTACCTGAAAGACAACTTCAGAGAGCGCATCATTCAGAAAAATGATCTTTATTACGTTCTTAATTCAGACATTCAATTCACCCAAGAAACACTTATAAAAGAAATCCGGCAAAACCCCGAACATTTCAGCCCAAATGTAGTGATGCGGCCGCTTTACGAAGAAATCATTTTACCCAATCTGGCCTACATCGGTGGTGGAGCTGAAATCAGTTACTGGCTCCAATTAAAACAGACCTTTGATTTCTACAACGTAGATTTTCCTATATTAATTCTCAGAAATTCTGCTCTAATTATTAACGAAACCTTTGAAAATAAACTAAACCGATTAAATATTGCAGTTAAAAATCTATTTAAATCAGTTGAAGAATTAAAAAAAGAATGGGTTTTAAAGCACAGTAAAAATTCTTTAAACCTGAACAACGAATGGGGTGCGCTAAGTGCAGTTTTCGAAAAGATAAAATCTCAGATAATCCCAATTGATCCTACGTTAGGCCCAAGTACTGAAGCCATACAAGCCCGTTTGCATAAGGCCTTAAAAAATCTGGAACAAAAGCTATTAAAAGCTTCAAAAAGGAATCATCAGGATGCTTTATCACAGATTGAAACGATTCGAAAGAAGTTTTTTCCAGGAGATGATTTACAAGAACGGGTTGAAAACTTTGGGCTTTTCTATGTGCAGTATGGTGATAATCTGATTAGCGAACTAATTGCTCACCTTAAACCTCTCGATTTAAAATTTACTATTCTGCAACCCTAGTTATGGATTCTAAAATTTTTTCAGAAGATACCTTAAGAAGGTTTGCCGAGAATGTTTTTAAAACCATTGGATGCAAAGACGAGGATGCCATACAAGCAGCAGATGTACTACTGTCTTCAGATCTTAAAGGAATTGATTCGCATGGTGTAGCCCGTTTAAGCGGTTATGTACGTTTATGGGAGAAAAGCAGAATTAATGCCACTCCCGATATTAAAATTGTCCATGAAACAGCTACCACAGCTACTATTGATGGAGATGGTGGCTTAGGACTGATTATCGCTCCTTTCGCCATGAACGTAGCTATAGAAAAAGCAGAAAAATATGGAAGTGGATGGGTTTCAGTAAGAAATTCTAACCATTTTGGGATTGCAGGATATCATGCGTTAAAAGCCGTTGCAAAAGACATGATCGGTTTTGCCATGACCAATGCAAGCCCCCTGGTTGCACCTACATTTACCACTGAAAGGTTATTAGGGACTAATCCGATGTGCTATGCCTTTCCTGCCGGAAAATATCCGCCTATAGTGGTTGATATGGCAACTTCGGCGGCAGCCAATGGAAAATTGGAAATTGCGCAACGCTCGGGAGAAACTATTCCCGAAGGCTGGGTACAAACAGCTGATGGCTCTTCAACAACTAATCCGCACGCCTTAAAAACAGGAGGTTCTTTACTTACTTTGGGAAGTGACCCCGAACATGGAAGCCACAAAGGGTTTGGATTAAGTGCCACAGTTGATATCCTTTCGGCAATACTTTCAGGCGCTAATTATGGCCCGTGGGTTCCTCCTTTTGTAGGATTTTTAGATCCTCCTGCAAATCCGGTTGGAAAAGGAATTGGCCATTTTTTGGGAGCCATGCGAGTGGATGGATTTCGCCCACTAGCAGAGTTTAAAAATCATCTGGATAATTGGATTGAACGATTTAAATCAGCAAAGCCGATTCATCTGGGTCAGCTCGTTATTGTTCCCGGCGAGCCGGAATTTGCTGCAGAAAAGGAACGAAAAATTAAGGGAATACCATTGCCTGATTCCGTAGTTATGGATTTGAACGAACTTGCTCTGAAACTTCAGATTGATGTATTAAATTAACCAAGATGCAATTGTTTGCTATTCAACAGTTCAATAAAACTATCCGGTGTATAGGTTACCCTTGCGAAATTTTTCGTAATCAGTTCCATATCTACAACTTTTCCACCTTCAAACTTTAGAATTTTCTCACGCCAGATTTCATTTTTCCGAAAAAACTGCTCGTCTATTTTTAGAAATTGATGTTCTTTCTCAACTACATGATAGGCGTAATCAAGTTCATTGTCTATACGCAACTCTCCTTCTAAGCATTTATCAGACAACCATAAATTAATTTGAAACGTGTAGGGCGTATTGTTAGTAAATTGGTAGTCGCGATAATTATAAAAAACCGTAGCTCCACTACCAAAAGGCAACACCCGCCCATCGTCTGGAAAAGGATCGAAGGAATGATGATAGCGTTCTGTAACAGTTAGCGGACTATGGATGACCACCCAATGAATCAGGTTTGAAATTTGGCAAATTCCCCCGCCAATACCTGCTCTCGCCTCACCAAAAGTCAATTCCATACCCGGCAAATACCCCTTTCTTTTGGTAGGGAGCCCTACCAATTTGCAGAACGAGAATGTTTGGCCAGGTCGTATAATGATTCCGTCTATATTCCGAATCGCGATACGCAGATTGGTAACTTTATTAATTTGGAGTTGCATATCGCTTTCTCCAAGTTTTTTCAATAGAACGGATTGATGTTTCTTAACCCGAAAGGGCAGCTTATCAGGAGACCGTTTAGAGACATACTTTTTATCATCAAAATACCAGGCTAAATAACGCCTCAATCGTCTGAGCGAGACAGCCAAAAAATATAAAACAGGATGTCTTTGACTGAGTAACTTCCGATTTTTTATCACCTTAAAATTAAATTCCTCTTTTAGTGGATCCCCTTAAACAACCTGTTCCACCGAATAGAATTCAGGAATGAACCGTTAGAATCGAAACTCATCCAGATAAATAAGGCTTTACCTACAATATGATCTTCGGGCACAAAGCCCCAGAAACGCGAATCCAACGAGTTGTGTCGGTTATCACCCATCATCCAGTAATAGTTCAGCTTAAAGGTGTAACTATTCGCCTTTTTACTGTTAATGAGGATATCATTCCCTTTTTTCTCTACTTTATTACCTTCGTAAACCCGAATTGCACGCTCGTATAGTGGATAAGTCATACTGTCTAATTTGACAGTCCACCCTTTTTTAGGAACAATTAATGGCCCATAATTATCCTGGTTCCAGACAAAATGTGAATCATGCGGAAATACCTCTGGATCATACGTATTTGGAGGTAAGAGCTGCGGAACAACTTTTTTAATAATAGGCCAGTGTCTTATTTCGTTGGCTTGTTCGGATGTCATTCTCAGAGAATAAGCATCTATCGCATTCTGAGCAAATTCGATATTCATGTCTTTCAGCGTTTGCGGATTCAGATCAGTTCCATCAGTTTGAACAAAATAAGTAATTTGCCCAAAATGGGGATTTTCTGCTGGTTTTCCATTGACATAAACCTGGGCATTGATAATCCTCAGCGTATCCCCTGGGATAGCCTGACACCGCTTAATATAATTCTCTCGTTTATCCACAGGGCGGTAAAAAGGCGAATCAGCCTCCATTGGATAGTTAAACACCACTACGTCATTTCGCTTAATTTCCTGTAAGCCGGGTAAACGGTGATAACCTAATTTAATACCTTCCCAATACGCCTTGGTACCAATTAACGGCATGGTATGATGAGCAAATGGAAAAGCAACGGGAGTCATAGGTACGCGAGCACCATAATTTACCTTACTTACGAAGAGAAAATCGCCAACTAGTAAAGACTTCTCCATAGAACCTGTTGGAATGGTATACGCTTCAAGAAATAATCCACGAATTAATGTGGCTGCAATAACCGCAAAAATAATGGCATCGAGCCACTCACGGCCTTTACTCTTTTTCTTTTTTGGTTTCGTACTATCGTTTTTTGTTTTCCAGAATTTCAAATTCATGTGCTATAATTATATATTAAAATCAAACATATCATTTATTGAATAAAATCCTTTTTTATCCTTTAACCATTCGGCGGCAAGCACAGCCCCAAGTGCAAATCCGGCCCGGCTATGCGCCTGGTGTTTCAATTCAATATCATCCACTTCAGAGCTGTAGATAATCGTGTGCGTGCCGGGTACGTCTTCAATGCGATGCGATTCGATTAATAGCTGTTCGGGCTTCGGGATGACTTCTTCACCTCCACCCACTAAATCATTTACCCATTCTTTCTTACGATCCAGTTCGTCAATAATACCTTCAGCAATAGTCATAGCTGTGCCGCTTGGTGCATCCAGTTTTTGGGTATGATGAATTTCTTCAACCAATACGTCATATTGGGGATAGCGGTTCATAATTTTAGCCAAAACCTTATTCACAAAGAATAATACATTTACGCCAATACTAAAATTAGAGGCATACAGAAGCGAATTGTTACTTTCCTCACACTGGTTTTTTATTTCCTGTAAATGGCCATACCATCCTGTGGTACCCACTACTACCGGCACCCCGGCATCAAAACAATTTTGAATATTGGATAAAACAGCATCGGGGGTACTGAAATCAAATGCAATATCGGCCTTTATTAAATTTCCGATTGTTAATTCGTGAGGGTTTGAAACATCAATTTTTAGAACAACCTCATGCCCACGATCGGTAGCGAACTGCTCAATAATGTGTCCCATTTTTCCATAACCGATTAGGGCTATTTTCATTCGAATAAATTGTTCTTTAATGGCAATGAAGCCACCATGCGCTTACAGGCTTTATACATTTCAGTTTGTGTGTTATTGCCCCCGGTGATTTCATAAAGATAACCTGATTTTTAATGAAGGGACCGGTGCATACGCATTATAAATGGATTGCGTTTGGAACGAAGGTATAACTTTTAATGAAAGTTCATCGCTAATATCATATCTGAATAATTTAGCATCCACGTAGGCATCAATAACCTGAATGGCATAAAAGGCTACACCGCCTAAAATACTTAAATCCCGATTTCGCCGATAATAATCTTTTGCATTTACAATAGCTTCGTATCTATAGGCCGCATATTTAGGAGTAGCTTCCTGATTATGCAATGTCCGGTATTGAACCTCACTCAAGTATTCTTTGTAGTAGCGCTGGTTAAAATCGTAAACGAGCCAAATACTAAAAAATCCCCCATACACTAACGGCAACTTCCACCAGCGCTTATTGTATAACTGGCCCAAACCGGGAAAAATGATAGAACGAATCATCGCTTTACGAGGCATTTTTTCAAGAGCAAGCCGTGCCGAATCCTTAACAACGGCATTTTCATTTTTTTTTATTGCAGTGCTCTTTTTTGAAACTGATTTGATAGTATCACGAGGATTTGTTCTTGCTCTGGGGTTTCTGAATGTGCTATCCACTTTTATTACGGTAGAATCTGTTTGTGCAAAAACAGGCTCAATAAAGGCTAAAAAAGCCAGTATTAGTAATAATTTGATGTTTTGCATTACCAATCTAATAATTCCAGGATACGGCTGAGATCTTCCTCGGACATAAAAGGTATCTCAATAGCGCCTTTTCCTTTCTCCTGAACTTTAAGTTTAACACGGGTTGCAAATTTAGAGGCCAGATCGTCCTGTATTTTCTGGTATTGAAAAGACATTACTTCCTGTCTTTTTGCTTCGGGCTTTTTTAAATTTCTTTGCTGAACTTCTCTTACCAATTCTTCGGCCCTACGAACAGATAACTCTTTGCTGATAATTTCTTTGTGAACATAAAGCTGCTTAACGGAATCCTCTACACCCAATAGCGCTTTAGCATGCCCCATCGAGATTTCATTATCACGAATAGAAGCCTGAATGGAAGGCGGAAGTTTTAGCAATCTTAAATAATTAGTTACTGTTGAGCGATTTTTACTTACACGATCACCCAATTCTTCCTGTTTCAGATTGCATTCATCTACCATTCGCTGAAAGCTCAAGGCTACTTCAATCGCATTTAGGTCTTCACGCTGAATGTTTTCAATAAGTGCCATTTCCAGCATTTGCTGGTCGTTAGCCGTACGAATGTATGCCGGAATTGCTTCCAAACCTGCAAGTTTTGATGCACGTAATCTGCGTTCTCCGGAAATAAGTTGATAGGTATTACCCTCTAATTTCCTTACGGTAATGGGCTGAATAAGCCCCTGTAATTTTATAGATGCTGATAGCTCTTGTAAAGCAGTCGGATCAAATTCGGTACGGGGTTGAAATGGATTCATTTCAACCTGATTAACTTTAATAAAGCTGATATTACCCGGCGATGGAGTCTCACTAACTATTTGTTGGGACCTTGGATTTTGAATAGCTTCGGTATCATTCAATAAAGCACTTAATCCTTTTCCTAATCCTGTTTTTCTCTGATACGTCATGAATTGGCGATAACTTGTTTTTCAGTTCTTTCTAATAAACCGTTCTTTTTGATGATTTCCCGGGCTAAATTAAGGTAATTGATAGCCCCTTTCGAGTTGGCATCGTGCATAATTACCGATACTCCGAAACTTGGGGCCTCGCTTAAACGGGTATTGCGTTGTATAATGGTTTCAAAAGTCAAATCCTGAAAGTGGGCTTTCACCTCTTCCACTACCTGGTTTGAAAGCCGCAGGCGTACATCGTACATAGTTAATAAAATGCCTTCGATTTCCAACTCCGTATTTAAACGATTCTGAACAATTTTTATCGTATTTAATAATTTACCCAGCCCCTCTAAGGCGAAATATTCACACTGGACGGGAATAACTACCGAATTTGCCGCCGTTAATGCGTTAATGGTTATTAAACCGAGTGATGGAGAACAATCAATAATGATAAAGTCATAATCATCTTTTACCTGATCTAACACCGCCTTCATTTTGTATTCCCGATCGGGAAGATTAATCATCTCGATTTCAGCCCCCACAAGGTCTATATGTGCCGGAAGCAAATCCAGATAAGGAGTATCTGTTTTTTGGATGGCTTCACGCGGATCCGCATCATTAATAATACACTCGTAAATACTCGTCTTTATCGTTCTGGGGTCAAAGCCGATCCCCGATGTGGAATTAGCCTGCGGGTCGGCATCAACAAGTAACGTACGGTATTCCAGAACAGCCATACTGGCTGCCAGATTAATTGATGACGTAGTTTTCCCCACTCCGCCTTTCTGATTGGCTAAGGCAATAATCTTACTCATTCTTTAAATTGCGATCAATTGATTTTAAGCTAAACGTTAAACAGATAAAGTACTATTTTTGCCAACACTTAGCTTGTTTTAACAAAGGCCTAAGATACGAACTTTAACTAATTTGAATGCGAGAGGCATTAGCTGATTTTGCACATCTTATCCACAAATGACTACGATTATATCCGGCTCTAACAGGCACAATAGTTATACCTTAAAGCTTGCAACGTACTATCAACGGAAACTTGCAGAGAAAGGGTATGACGCTAAACTATTATCGTTAACCGAACTTCCGGACTGTTTAATCAATGCGGACAGGTATGATAAAGAAAGAGAACATTTTAAACCGATACAAGACTTGATCAGTGCTACTGATAAATTTTTGTTTATTATCCCAGAATACAACGGAAGTTTTCCGGGAGTGTTGAAAATTCTTATTGACTCGTGTAAATATCCCGAAAGTTTTTATGGCAAGAAAGCAGCTTTAGTAGGTTTGTCGTCGGGAAGATATGGGAATATTCGTGGTGTGGATCATTTTACCGGGGTTTGCCATTATCTGAATATGAATGTGATGCCCTTGAAAATTCATATTCCGGCAATCGGCAAGGAACTGGATGAGAATGGGGAGCTTTTTAAAGAAGATACGGTAAGGTTTACTAATCAGCAGATGGAGCAGTTTATAGGGTATTGATCTATCAAAAGGTTACTCTTTAACTATAAATCTACAAAATGACGCTAAAGAAACTTCATTATATTTCAGGAATAACCATTACAATTTTCATCGTAATGCACCTATTTAATCACTTTGTCAGTATTTATGGCGCTGAAAAGCATATTGAGGTCATGAATACGTTACGAACAATCTATCGTAACATATTTATTGAGACCATTTTATTGGCTGCTATTTCTATTCAAATTCTTTCAGGACTTAATTTCTTTATAAGAAAAAGGAGATTGGCGGTTTCAAAGATTGACAAATTACAAATTTGGACGGGGTTATATTTGGCAATTTTCTTTACTATTCACTTGAGTGCTATTTTAATTGGAAGATATTGGTTACATCTTGATACTAATTTTTACTTTGGAGCAACAGGGATAAATACATTCCCCTTTAATTTATTTTTTATTCCGTATTATGTACTTGCAATCACCTCATTTTTTGGACACATTGTTGCTATTCACAGCAAAAAAATGAAAAAACGGATATTTTGCTTGTCACCAGTAAGACAAGCGGCAGGATTTCTGATCGCAGGTATTATTTTGACACTATTTATTTTCTATGGGCTAACCAACAAGTTTAAAGGGGTGAAAATACCAAGGGAATATCATGTACTTGTCGGAAAGTAACAAAAAAAGGAGTAAATTAAAGAACTCTTTAAAAATCACTAGTGGCTCCACCTCCCCCAAAATGCCCGCCGCCAAGTTTTATACCCTGGTCAGCTACCGGTTGAGCAGTATCCGAAAAGGACTCGGCAATAACCAACGATTCGACCTTCAATTCATCCATTAGATCTTCCTTATTTAATTCCTCGCAGGTAAAACCATGTCTCGGAGTGCGCAGATAACGGGTAACCGCATAGGAAATGCCTAATGCGATCGCTCCGCTCAGAATAAGCGCAAGTTCAACCGGCATAACATGATGATAGTTTCTAAAGGTGATGGCAGCAGCCGTAATTAGCAGTAACCCTGTACGTAGCAAAATGACGTTTTTCTGCTTTATGCCAAAAGCAATGTAGATAAACGGTAACCCGATTGTCCATCCCCAAAAAAACCAGCCAAAAGGAATAGATTCGCTTACGGTTCCATTCAACTCATCGCCCAGCTCTTTCACTACAAAATAATTCCCGGCCAGGTAGAGCGTGAGTAATGTACCCGCTTGCAATACCGTCATGCTGTTGGTATAATACACTGTTTTAGGATGGTTTAACTTTAACCTCACCACCCAATAGCTTAATCCGGAAAATACCATTAGCACAAAAGGCATGGTAGCAGTACCCCAGGCACCAATTTTTTGCCAGGCAAAAAACACAAAAACCAAACAAGCCAGGTAAGCCACCAGGCCCATCAGCATATCGGCAAACCGGATGGCTAAAATGGAACTCAACACACATACAAAGGCCGATGCTACCAGATAAACGCCACTAAAATCTTCTGAATAATAACGATCACTTACTGCCCAGGCAAATGCTGATACCCACAAAGCACCCGAAATCCATAATAACGCATCATCTACACCAGAGCGAAAATGAAACTTATTTTGCACCATTACTTCTAAGGCAACATAATTGAGTATCCCCAGAAAAATGAGCCAGCCATAACTGGTTACCATAGTTGAATCTGCCATCATCAGGCTTAACAAACCCGAAGCACATCCTGAAATAACCATAGTCAGCAGAATCAAGCCAACTCGCACAAAGATATTGGGCGAATAAAATCCAACCGGGTATTTTTCTTTGATATTTTTTAATTCGGTATCAGTAATCAACCCGTCCTGATGCTCCTTTTCAACCCCATCAATAAGTAATAAATTGGTCAGCCAGGTTTTGTTGTAGATAATCATAGCGCTTTAAGTTTTTTATGCAGCTTGATAAGAAGAATAATAAGATAAATGGCCGAGCCAATAAAATACATCAATCCAAGGTATAAGATTGCTTCGTTATCCAACTCTAACAATGCACGGGTTACTAATCCGCTGATAGCAACGTAGCCGTACAACACCACCAATAGCAAAAAGTAATACGATCGGCTGCCAAAAGCATCTTTATAAATAAACCAGGCTGTTATACCAAACACGACGAGCCAGATTAAAGAAGGAACAAAGTCATGCAAAAAATACCCGGCTAAAATGGCAATAAATGCCAGATGAACACCATAATGATGATAACTAAAAAAGAAATGCTTTTTAATATCCAAACGTTTGGAAAAATGAGCGGCTGCCAATAACACATATCCTAAAACCAGGTATGTATAGATGATACTTTCGTTGTCGAAAGTGCCGTACGCTAATAAGTCTTTCGGGGTAACCGAAACACCCATCCAAATGGCAAGATTGGCTATTGCCAAGGTTAAAATCCCTAAGTGATCGAAATAGTAGGCGATGAAGAAAAGCACCACCATCGGAATGAAAGTTGCCAGCCCATAATTTGTTCCGAAAACTTCATATTGAAACTGCAGGTATCCTACAAAAGTTAAAAAGCTTAGCGTGCCTAATAAAAGAATGTAATCAAAAAAAGAATTGGGCGATTCCACTTTAGCATAATCAAAAGGCTTTTTCAGTTTGTTGCACCAGAAAAAACAGCCTGTACTAATAGCGGCAATGAAAATCAGAACCACCTGGTGACTAATACTATCAATGTTTTTATAAATCAAAATGCCCAGTCCGGCACTTAAAAGCATCACCCCAATGTATAACAGGGTTTTAAGTTCCCAATGAAGAGAAAACAACGGCGATGAATACTTTTTTCGGATATTTTGAAGCGAATTATCGCTGATTAAACCATCAGCATGTAAATCCTGGTAAATGGGGTTATCCATTGAATTTTTGAATGTAGTTGCGGCAAATCAATGATACGTATATTTTTATCATACGGTTACTTTATAACTTATTTTAGTAAAGGAGATGCCTCTATCACTCCGCAATCAGCAGAAAATAATTCTTTTTACCTTTTTGCGCTACCAGGTATTTACCGTTTACCAAGGTTTCGGCTGTGAAAGTTTGCGCAGGATCTTGCACCTTCTCTTTATTCACCGCTACTCCCCCACCCTGAATCATCTTTTTAGCTTCGCCTTTGGAAGGAAACACCTGCGATTTTTCGGCTAACAGATCGGCCACATTGATCCCTGAAACAAGCTCATCTTTAGAAATTACAAACTGCGGAACACCGTCAAACACATCCAGTACTTCTTCATGGCTTAAGCTTTGCAAAAACTCCAAAGAACCCGTTCCAAACAGAAATTCGGTTGTTTTCAGTGCGGTTTGTAAAGCCGCTTCACTATGTGTACGAATGGTAATTTCTTCGGATAGGGCTTTTTGCAAAATGCGTGAATGCGGCGCTTCATCATGCGCTTTTTCCAGTGCTTCAATTTCTTCTTTATTCTTTAAAGAGAATATCCTGATCCAGTTTTTAGCATCGTCATCACTGGTATTTAGCCAAAACTGATAGAATTTATACGGCGATGTTTTCTTTGAATCAAGCCAGATCGCTCCGCTTTCGGTTTTACCGAATTTAGTTCCATCAGCCTTTTTAATTAGTTGCGTAGTGATAGCAAAAGCGGATCCTCCATCTTTACGTCGAATCAACTCTGTACCGGTTACAATATTCCCCCACTGATCTGATCCGCCCATTTGCACCTTACAGTTTTTATGTTTCCAAAGCCAGTAAAAATCATATCCCTGCACCAATTGGTAACTAAATTCGGTAAATGACATACCCGTTTCACCTTCTAAACGCTTCCTCACTGAGTCTTTGGCCATCATATAGTTCACGGTAATGTGTTTACCCACATCACGAATAAAATCAAGAAAAGTAAAATTTTTAAACCAATCAAAATTATTCACCATTTCGGCGCTATTGGCCCCGCAATCAAAATCTAAAAACTTCTTTAGTTGATTTTCTAAACAGGTTACATTGTAACGAAGAACATCTTCCGATAGCAAGTTACGTTCAGCCGATTTTCCCGAAGGATCGCCTACCATTCCTGTAGCCCCGCCAACCAAAGCAACTGGTTTATGTCCGGCACGTTGAAAATAAATCAGCGTCATAATTTGCGTTAAATGCCCTACATGCAGCGAATCAGCAGTTGGATCAAAGCCGATGTATCCGGCCACCATTCCTTTATTCAATTCATCCTCGGTGCCGGGCATGATATCCTGCAACATGCCTCTCCAACGTAATTCTTCTACAAAATTCATCCTGTAAATATTGTTCATTAAAGCAGGGCAAAGATAGGAGAATTGATCATATCATCTAAGCCGCTATAATGTACCTTTTTTCTTATATTGCAATAAATACCTAAAGTCTTCGTAAGAATATTAATGTGAACTTCCTGTCGCACTTTTACTTTGACCGTAATACCTATGACGCCAATAAGGTGACAGGAACAGTATTGCCCGACTTAGTTAAAAATGCATGCAAGAATTGGAATATTCATCCTGAAAAAAACAGGCAGCATTTTTTAACAGATACCGATGTATCCAGTATCTTAATAGGATGGGAGCGCCACCTTGCAGTAGATAATTTTTTTCATTCTTCTGACTTTTTTTATCACCATACTTCTGAGATGCGGATAAGGATAGCACCTATACTCGAAAAATCTCCTGCCCGTGCTTTTTTTGTAGCCCATATTGCACTTGAATTGCTGCTTGATGGCTTGCTATTAACTGAATCGGTTTTAGACACTGACCGCTTTTATAAACGATTACATACGAGTAACAGAGACGCTATCAATCAGTTTCTTATGCTCAATAACATTACTGAAACAGCTATTTTTTTTAAGTTTTTTGATGAGTTTATTGATGCAGCTTACCTGAATAGCTATCGCGAAGCAAATGATATCGTCTATGCCCTAAATCGTATTTGTATGCGCCTGTGGAATAATCCCTTTAATGCAACTCAAAAGCTGCAACTGGCAACAGTTTTAATACATTACAGGGACGAATTAAAAAAAGATTTTATGCGTATCTTTGAAGAGATAGAGGTGCAGATCAATTAGAATGCGGGTTCATTACACATTTATTCTATTTTTCCTATTTCCATTACTTTGCTTTTCGCAAACTAAATACAGTAACGAATTTTTAAACATTGGTGTCGGATCGAAAGCATTTGGCATGTCGAACGCTGTCGTTGCATCTATTCACGATATTACCGCTGGGTATTGGAATCCGGCGGGGTTAACAGGCATGACAAATAAAGCACAGGCCGGTCTGATGCACGCGGAGTATTTCGCCGGAATCGCGAAATACGATTATGCTGGTTTTGCTATGGCTGT
>JANWIB010000154.1 GCA_025450155.1 Sphingobacteriaceae bacterium | reverse complement strand
GGACACACTGGTTTGGCTTGCTGATTTTGCATATGCGCAAAATGAGCCTATGGTTGAAGGCTATTTTTCGCATCCGGCATTTGATAATTATCCGGTAGTAGGCATAAACTGGCGCCAGGCCAGGGCGTTTACAGTATGGCGTACCCGTTTATACGAAGGATATGCACACAGCAGAAAAATGCCACGTTTAGCACGTTTACCTTTCGCTTTACCAACTGAAGCTGAATTTGAATATGCCGCCAGAGGTGGAAGGGTCGGAAATGATTATCCATGGGGAGGTCCCTATATTCGTAATGCCAAAGGATGCTTAATGGCCAACTTTAAACCCGGAAGAGGAAATTATATTGATGACGGTGGAGCATTTACGGTAAATGTGAAATCCTATTTCCCAAATGATTTCGGCTTATATAATATGTCGGGAAACGTAGCCGAGTGGACTGCTTCTGCATTTGATGAATCAGCATCCACCTTTGTGCACGACCTGAACCCAACTTTTAGTTATGAAGCAAAAGCAAGCGATCCCGAAGTGATGAAAAGAAAAGTTGTTCGCGGAGGGTCATGGAAAGATATAGGATACTTCCTTCAAAATTCTACACGGTCTTATGAATATCAGGATACTGCAAAATCCTATGTGGGTTTCCGTTGTGTAACACCATATCCCGGAAGAGACATTAGAGACAAAAAATAAATAATTAATACAATACATTTTACTAGAAAAAGAAACATTACAAAAAGTTATGGCTGAAAAGAAAAAGTTTAAATTTACCCTGGACACGATTATTTCATGGGGTGCAACGGTGGTTATTATTGGTGCGACGTTTAAGATTTTGCACTTACCTGGTGGATCGATCGTAATCGGGGTTGGATTAGGAGTAGAGGCTTTATTATTCTTTATTATGGGTTTTGTAGCTCAGCATAAAGAACCAAAGTGGGAAAGAGTTTATCCTGAATTAGCCGAAGATTACGATGGGGAGTTGCCTACAGTTTCCGCTCGTGCAAATGCTGCAGCGCCGTCTTCAACCGCCGCTTTAGATAAAATGTTATCCGATGCTAAAGTAGGGCCCGAATTAATCGAAAGCCTTAGTGCGGGGCTGCGTACTTTTGGGGATAAGGTAGCTTCAATTTCGAATGTAGCCGATGCTTCACTAGCTACCAATGAATTTACCACTAAGGTAAAAACAGCGGCTAAAAGCTTTGATGATCTAAGCCTGACATTTGAGAAAGCATCTGCAAGTTTGCAAGAGATGGGTAATACGAATATTGATTCGAAGGCCTATCATGAACAAATTAATAATTTGGCCAAAAATCTTTCTGCCTTAAATGCGGTATATGAACTTGAATTGCAAGATTCAAATGCCCATTTAAAATCCATGAGTACATTCTATAAGAATATGAACATGACTATGCAGAATTTTAATGAATCAATGGAAGATTCTAAGCAATTTAAAGAAGAAGTAGGTCGCTTGGCCAAAAATCTTTCTTCATTAAATTCTATTTATGGAAACATGCTATCTGCTATGAACCAGCCGCGTGTATAATCCCCTATTTAATTAATTATTTTTAACAAAAACCGATAAAAACAATATAGCGCATGGCAGGTGGTAAAGAGACCCCGAGACAGAAGATGATCGGTATCATGTATTTAGTGTTAATGGCAATGTTAGCATTGAACGTATCTGATACCATTTTAAATGCTTTTTCTACATTGAATGAAAGTTTGCAAACCTCCACCAGGAACGTGGATGCAGGTTTGAGACAGTCTGTAGACGCTTTTGAAGCGACAAAAATGAAGGAAAACCCAGAGCGGGCAAGGCCAATTTTAGATAAGATAAAGCAAACTCAGAAAATTGCCGGAGAATTGAGTTCAATGATAGACGCTTTAAAAACAGAATTGGAAACCGCCGGTGGTGGCAGAGATGAAAAAACAGGAGAACTGAAAAGCCGGGATGATTTAGATATTTCAACCAGGGTTATGATTGAGAAGGGTAAAGGGAAAAAACTGAAACAAAAAATCAATGAAACCCGGGAAAAACTAATCGCTCTCTTAGATCCGAAAGATCGTTCTTCAGTAAACTTTTCCTTGGAAGCCAGTGATCCAAAGAAACCTTCTACTGACGGGATTAAGAGAAGCTGGGAGGAATCTAACTTTGGTGAAGGAACACCTTTGACAGCTACTATTACTATCTTATCTAAAATAGAGTCGGATATTAAAAGTGCTGAGTATACCGTTACCAAGAAGTTTTTATCTAAAATGGATGAAGCTGTAGTAACACTTGACGCGTTTTCGGCGGTAGCCGTTGCCCCCACATCTTATCTGATACAAGGGCAGCCCTATCAGGCAGAAGTATTTTTAACAGCATACGACTCTAAGAAGAATCCCGATATTTTTGTTGGAGGCGCTAAACTTCAAACTAAAGATGGTAAAGGGATTTATCAGGTAAGTACGGGTAAAGAAGGGATGTTTAGCTGGGTAGGTACTATCCGTGTTAAACAAACTGACGGTACGATGAAGGAATATAAAACTCCTGAACAAAAATACCAGGTTGCTCGCCCTTCGGCAGTAGTATCTCCCGATAAAATGAACGTATTTTATATTGGTGTACCTAATCCGGTTTCTGTTTCCGCACCCGGAATTCCTAAAGAAAGCTTACGTGTAAGTATGTCTGGTGGAAGTATTTCTGGCTCTAATGGTAAATATACAGTGAGCGTTAGTTCTGCTGGTACGGCTAAAGTAAATGTTTCTGCTGAAATTGGTGGCAAGGTGCAAACCATAGGAAGTACAGATTTTCGTATAAAACGCATTCCTGATCCTACAGCAAAGTTTGCAGGAAAAACCGGTGGAGCAATGAGTTCGGTAATTATCAGGTCTCAAAGCAATATATTTGCCGTGTTAGATAATTTTGATTTTGACGCTAAATTTAGTGTAACCGGTTTTAGCTTAATTATTGTTAAACCCCGTGCCGATGCTGTCGTATTACAAGGTTCTGGTGGTTCTTTAAGTGGAGCGATGCGAGCTGCTATGGGTGGAGTAACACCGGGTTCGCGAGTGATCTTTGACAATATAAGGGCGGTTGGGCCAGATGGTTCACAACGCCAGTTAAACTCTATTGCATTAACAGCTAATTGATACAATTATGAAAAAGATTAGTTTATTCGTAGTTCTTGGATTCATTTACTCTGTTAGCTTTGCTCAGCAGGCTAATTTGAATAATGCTACTAAACCCACACCTACAGACAGGCCATTAGATGGTTACGTTAAGAAAAGTAATATTTTGGATGCCAAAGTTACTCCTTATGCGAACCTGCGTGAATCTGATATTATGTTTTCTAAACGGGTATGGCGTGAAATTGATCTTAGAGATAAAATGAATCGCTCTTATGCTTCTCCCAAAGCCAGATTGATTGATATTATTATGGATGCCATAATGGCTGGTGAGTTAACCGCATACGATGCTTCACCTACAAAAGATGATCCTAATGGCGATGAGTTTTCTACGGT
Source organism: Sphingobacteriaceae bacterium (assembly GCA_025450155.1). GTDB lineage: Bacteria > Bacteroidota > Bacteroidia > Sphingobacteriales > Sphingobacteriaceae > JANWIB01. The sequence continues at coordinate 10,357 of JANWIB010000154.1, read as the reverse complement.
GTTAAAACCGGAGCAGGCAATGGCAAGATTTGCTGATAGTGTGGTGGTGCCAGAATTTGATGAAAATGGTCAGCAAACCGGTTCGCATATGGAGTCGGGAGTATTTAATCCGGATAGTATTATCAAATTTCGTATAAAAGAAGATTGGATTTTTGACAGACAGCGTTCGATGTTTGAACCTCGTATTATTGGGCTCGCTCCATTAATAAAGATTAGAGCGGCTGGACAGGATTTGGGTGAGCAACCTGCTTTCTGGATTTATTTTCCTGAAGCGAGACAGGTTTTTGTATCTAAAGAAGTGACCAGTAATCATAATGATGCTACCGGTTTAAGTTACGACGATATCTTTATGAAGCGTATCTTTGCAAGCTACATTGTTAAAGAATCTAACGCGGATGACCTGAGAATTAAAGATTATGCTCAGGGAATTGACAGATTATATGAATCTGAACGGGTAAAGAAAGACTTACTTGACTTTGAACACGACCTTTGGACGTATTAATAAAAGTATAAACATGTAAAATCCCAGCTATAATGGTTGGGATTTTTTGTTTCCGGCAAAGTACTCAAAAAGGGCTTTTGTCTGCTTCAGATTAATTACCCGGAGTAGTTCTTCCTGATTCGCCTCTTTTATTTTCTTGACAGATTTGAAGTGTTTTAAAAGCTTTTCGGCAGATGTTTTTCCAATTCCCGAGACATTTTCTAACTCGGTTGTTAAGGTCGCTTTATTCCGTTTTTTGCGATGGAAAGTAATACCGAAACGATGCGCCTCATCTCGTAAGTATTGTATAATTTTAAGTGTTTCAGATTTTTTATCCAAATACATCGGATATTGGTCGCCGGGATAGAAAATCTCTTCCAAGCGTTTGGCTATTCCTATTACAGTAACCTGTTTCTCAATCTCAAGTAATTTGAGGCTTTTCATAGCCGCTGAGAGTTGTCCCTTTCCACCATCTATAACCATTAATTGTGGGAGTGCTGCATCTTCTTCCATCATTCGCTTGTAACGGCGGTAAACAGCTTCTTCCATCGTCGCAAAGTCGTTAGGGCCCTCAACCGTTTTTACATTAAAATGCCGGTAATCTTTTTTTGATGGTTTAGCATCTTTAAAAACTACAATGGCTGAAACGGGGTATTTTCCCTGGAAATTAGAATTATCAAAGCATTCGATGTGCCTGGGTAGTTGATTTAACCTCAAGTCTTTCATCATTTGAGTAAGTAATCTTTCAGTTCTGAGTTCAGGGTTTAGTTTTTCGTATTGTTCTAATTTCTCACGTTTAAAAAATGTAACATTCTTTTGCGAAAGATCTAGCAGCTTTTTCTTCTCACCAAGTTTAGGAACTGTAAATTTGATTGGGGCATCTTGCAACTCCAGCTTAAAAGGAACAATGATTTCTCTGGAATGGCTATTGAACCTGCTTCTGAACTCAGAAATAGCAAGGCTTAATAATTCTTCGTCGGTTTCGTCCATGCGTTTTTTGAGTTCGATGGTTTGCGTTTGAATAACCGTGCCGTTCATCACTTTTAGAAAATTCACAAAGGCATATTTTTCATCCGAAGCAATGCTAAATACATCCACATCGGTAATGGATGAATTGACTATGGTAGATTTGCTTTGATAACGTTCTAAAAGGTCGTATTGCTGTTTTAGATGATGGGCCGCTTCGAAGTTTAAATCTGTCGCGGTTTTATCTAATTCTGTTTTTAAATTGCGGACAACTGCGCCAATTTTTCCATTGAGGATATCTTTAATTGCTTCAATATTGCGATTATAATCCTCTTCGGATTGAAATGCCTGGCATGGGCCTTTACAGTTGCCAATCTGATATTCTAAACAGACTTTGAATTTTCCAGCCTCAATATTTTCAGGGCTTAGCGGTAAATTACAAGTACGCAGCGGATAAATCTCGGTAATAAAATCAAGGATGGTATGCATCATGTTTACCGAGGCATAGGGACCAAAATATTTAGAACCATCTTTGATAATTTTTCTGGTCCAATAGATGCGGGGGAAACGTTCATTTTTAATAACAATCCAGGGATAGGTCTTGTCATCTTTCAGCATCACATTATACCGTGGTTGATGCCTTTTTATCAGGCTGTTCTCCAATAACCAGGCATCAATTTCCGTATCAACAATTGTAAAGGTTATCTTATTTATTTTGCCGACTAATACCCGGGTTTTTGCATTAACTCGATAATTGTCTTTATTAAAGTAAGAAGATACCCGGTTTTTAAGGTTCTTAGCTTTCCCGATATAAATTAACTCGCCATTAGCATCCCAATATTGATAAACTCCTGGCTTAGAGGGTATTTGTTTTAAAACTTCCCGATAGTTAAATGCTTCCATATTTGCCCATTGCTTCGAACTTTAAAAAGGTGTTCCATCATCCGGCTTTTGATCAAGTTTAATAGAATCTTGTGCTGCTGAGTAGGCACTACAGTCGAGGGTAATATTTACGCCTCCTTTTGGAGGTTCAAAATCGCCTTTGGTATATTTTAGGGAAGGGTCAGCATAAACTTTTTTCATGTATAATGCAAATACAGGAAGGGCAGAATTTGCCCCTTCGCCATAGTTTGTGGATGTAAAGTGGATAGCCCGGTCTTCGCATCCGGTCCAAACGCCGGTAACTAACTGAGGGGTAATGCCAATAAACCAACCGTCTGAATTGTTTTGCGTGGTTCCTGTTTTTCCTCCAACGGGATTTTTTATATTGTAGGTTGATCTTAAACGTACTCCGGTACCTTCTTCGATGGTACCTTTTAGCATACTGGTCATTACATAGGCTGTTTGTTCATTTAAGGCAGCCACCACTTTAGGCTTTTGCTCATAAATAACGGATCCATTTTTATCTTCTACTCGGAGCAAATAAATAGGTTCTGTCCAAATACCATGATTTACAAAGGTGGAATAGGCTCCCACCATATCATATAATGAGGCATCAAAAGAACCCAAACAAATAGAAGGATAGGGGGGAATCTCGGAGGTAATCCCCATTTTTTTGGCTAAGGTTACTACAGCCGTTGGCCCAACCTGTTTCATCATATAAGCGGTAACATAGTTTTGTGAACGTGCTAATGCTTTTTTCACAGTTAGGGGCCCGGTCCTGGAACCTCTTGGGGTCCATCCATCAATGGTTACGGGCTCGTTAGGAACCTGAAAACAGGGGGAGTATCCATCATTAATGGCTACAGCATAAGTAAAGGGTTTAGCGGTAGAGCCTACTTGCCGTGTTCCCATTTTTACCTGGTCGTATTTAAAGTATTCAAAATTGTTTCCACCAACCCATGCCCGTACATAACCGGTTTGCGGTTCCATAGACATCATGGCATTACGTAATATCATTTTATAGTAACGAACAGAATCTATTGGGCGCATTACGGTATCCAGGTTTCCTTTCCAGCTGAAGATGGTCATTTTTATAGGGGTGCGAAAACTTGCCCGTATCTCTTCGTCCGTTTTTCCTTCATCTTTAAGCTGGGCATAACGATCGGAATGTTTAATTCCTTCATCAATTAAAAATTCTACGCCCCTAAACGGATTTCGTCCTCTCCATTGTTGGTTAAACTGTTTTTGGAGTTGCTTTAAATATTCGCGTTGCGCATCTTCTGCATATTGTTGCATTTTAGAGTTGATGGTGGTATAGATTTTTAATCCATCTCTATCCAAATCATAGGGAGTGCCATCAGCCTTAGTGATTTTTTGTTCTTCAAAAGCCTGTTGAATATCTTTTTTAAGTACAGCCCTAAAATGCGCAGCTAACCCATCTGCATAGTCGGTAGGTTTAAATTTTAAGCCCAAATCTTTTTTCTGGAAATCTTCTGTTTCAACCTCACTTAGGTACCCAGCTTTTTTCATCATGCTTAGTACGGTGTTTCGCCGGGCTAAAGCATTTTCCGGATGGCGTATGGGCGAGTATAGAGATGGCCCTTTTAACATTCCTATTAACAAAGCTGCCTGAGGTGGAGTGAGCTTTGCCGGAGTGGTATTAAAATAAGTTTGAGCTGCAGATTTTATTCCGAAATTATTGAAGGAACCAAAATCTACCGTGTTCAGGTACATGGTGATAATTTCTTCTTTGGTGTAGTTACGTTCCAGTTTTACGGCAATTATCCATTCCTGAAGTTTTTGGATGGTTCTTTTTAATGGATTTCTGGCTCTTTCATGTCCCGCGAAAAGGTTGAGGGCTAATTGCTGGGTAATGGTACTTGCTCCTTGTTTTTTACCTATCAGGTTATAGAAAAGGATAGTGAACGTCCGTTTAAAATCTATGCCTGAATGATTATAAAAGCGGACATCTTCTGTTGCGATCAACGCATTAATCACATTCGGAGATATTTCACTATAACCAACATTAGATCGGTTTTGGACAAAGTAAGAACCTAATAAAACGCCATCGTCTGAAATAATTTCGGATGACAAATTGCTTTTTGGATTTTCCAGGTCGCGGAAAGATGGTAATTTTCCAAATAAACCTAGGCCTATGCTGAATATAAGAATTACGCCAAAGGCCACTAATCCAATAATAATCTTCCAAAGCCGAAGGGTATAGCGTGTTATTTCTTCTCGGGTTAATTGAGGGCTTTTATGTTGCATGCTTATTTTGTGTTCTTGTAAAATTCGAAGTAAGAGTTTATCATCATACTATTGTTTAGTTTGTCCAGATTCTCCTGAGTAATTACAAAGGTATTGTATTTATTGGCCGGAATTTTCATGATATTCCCAATTAGCGGAAGAATGTTCTTTTCGTATTCCATAACTGTACTTCTACTAAAAAATTTACCTATAAATATCAGTTGATTTTCACTATTTATTTCTTTAAGCTGATGTTTTATAGCTTCACCCCGGTAGTTGGATCTGTTGAATTGACCAATACCAAATCTGGATGAACTTAAGGTGGTGTGGTGATCCATTACATTAATCACAAAATAGTATTCAGCAGAATCGGGGAGGTTAAATAGTGTATTTGTAGCCGGTGGGAGTTCAGTAATCGCTTGTTCTGGCTTAACCTGTTGTGGTTTTGTTACTTCTGGTTTTTCGTTATCTGTTGGTTTTTGGGTTGTTTTAGGTGTAACTTCTGGTTCTACGACAAATCGAGGCGCATTCGGATCGAAATCGGTTAATGCTGTTAAACGGGTATTTAAATCGACTCTATTAGCAGAAATGTATAATAAATGCTGGTTAACCAGCGGGGTAATTAATTTATCATCCGGATAGGTTTGAACAATAACTTTTAAGGCGTTTTCAAATTCCGGAAGTTTTTGTGTCCTTCCAACAGCAAGCGCATTTAAATAAGCTAACTGCGGAGATAATTTATTATTTGGAAATTGTTGTTCAATTTGGGGTATTCTTTGTAAAACCCCGGTATAATTTTTTCGAAGATATAAACTGTATGCCTCATTGTATGCATTGTCAAGAGCCGCACCCATCTCATCCGCTTTTTGACTATAAGTAGGATCAAGAATGGCTTTCGCGAATGGAGAATCCGGATACTTGGAGACTAACAGGTTCTTGTATTCCTCGGCTTTTGTATCATTGCGTCCCTGATATAAACGATATAGATTGTAATAGATAGCCAGTTTGTAATTATTTTCGGGGTATCGTTTCAATAATTCTTCAAAAGTTTTTATGGCCTCTGCATAGTCTTTTAATTCATCTTTATAAAAGACCGCTATGTCATAATAAGCATTAATAATTTTTTGATCAGATTTTTTTAGTTGTTCTGCAGTAAGGGGAATATTTTCAAGAATATCTTTAGGATTTGTATTCGTTGTATTTGTTATTCCCTCGCCAGGCAAATCGGGATCACTGCTATTAGACATTGTTATTTCTTCAGGTATTGCTTTATCGCTGCGGCGCCAATTATCTTCGAGTTTTCTGTTGCCCCATCGTTTTTTAAAATCTGAATAACCCTGGCTTAAAGCAGTAGTGTTATTAAAATAAAATTTTCTATCTGTAAGGGCATCTCCAATGGCACTAAGGAAAACGCCCGATTTATTTTCGGTACTGGTTTGCGATCGTTCTCTTATTAATTCATTAATTCGAATTGCCCGTTCTTTTTCTGGCAGTTTAGCCAAACTTTGCAGGGTTTCTTCTGTGGTTATAGTTTGTAGCCTGTTGGCCAATAAATCTAAATTAGAACTCTTTTTGGCTATGCGTTCATAATCAATATAGGTAGGAGATAAAGCACGGAGTGTGCTGTCGTAGTACAATTTTGCTTTGCCATAATTGGCAGTATTAAAATTAATATCTGCCAGGCGCAGATAAGCTAATCCTTTTTGGTTTGAGTTTTTAGTGCTTAGCCTTATTGCTTTATTATAATTTTCTATTGCGTCCGAAATTTGCTGGCGATTTCGATATATTTCGGCGATACGGTAATAGATCTGGTCTTTAAAATCTTTATTGTTGTCGTTTTTTAGTAAACTCTTAAGCCGGTTAACGGGATTACTGTGTTTGTTAGTGACTGTGTCTTCAATGCCAAAACGGGCTGCATTGGCATTAAAGGCCATTTCGTAGGGAGCATTACTTTTAGAAACTTTTTTATAATTGGTATAAGCGGCTAGCCTATCATTATTACGTTCTTGCAATTGCGCAAGCAAATAGGTCCATCTAACTTTATTTTGTTTTTTTGGATGGTGTTCCAATGCTTTTTTTAACATCTCAATAGCAAGTGGTTCCTGATTGGTTTTTATAAGTAGTTGCGCTTTTGTAGCAAAAACATCGGAAGTGGATTCTTTCCCTGTTTGGATATATTTTAAAGCAGTATCAATTGCGCTTTCTGCTTCCGTAAAGTTTTTCAATTGTATTAATGCTCTCGTTTTCCCAACCAGGCAAGCCTGTCGAAGTTCTTTTTCACTCGGGTAAGTTTTGGCGGTGTAATCAAAAAACTCTGCAGCATTATAAAATTCCGCTTTTAGATAGTTTGATTTCGCGATTAAGAAATAAGCACGATCTATATAATAGCTAAAAGGTTTTTCGATAATGATCTTGTTAGCTTTGCCAATAACAGAATCCAGATTGGCGGTTTCGGCTTTGCCCGAACTTGGTGTTGACTCCGGGTAAACGGATAGGATCTCACTGTAATTATCGAAATACGCAGCTTTAATATTCTGCTCGCTCTCATTTAAAAGTATGTCCGCATTATACAAGACATTAAATTTTGCCGTCAGATTTTGCATACCCCGGCTGCTTACCGTATCTTTAGAAGAACCGCAACCTGAGATGAAAAGGATTGAAAGACAGAAAAAATAAAACAGGTATACTACCGATGTAAGGGATTTCAAACTAATGGGCTTTGACTAACACAAAAACAAAACAGCTGCAAAAATATTTTATATACAACAAATATCCTCATAAATATACTATTCGCAATTGATTTTTGCATTTTTGAAACGCGAAATTTACAATTTTAAAAAATAATAATTTTGTCGGGCAATGCGACCACATGATTCTAAGCAGGATAATGACCAACAGGAGAAGAAAATGCTTAATAATTATGTGCGTTATTCCGGTATGGGTTTCCAAATGATTGTTATCATAGGCCTTTTTACGTATCTGGGTTATTACATAGATGAAAAACGGCAATCAGCCACTCCATTATTTACTGCCTTGTTGAGCCTCGCAGGTGTGTGTATTGCACTTTATCTGGTAATTCGTTCGGTAAAAAACTTAAAATCTTGACTATAACACGCTTTCTTTTACTTTTTTTGGTGCTTGCAACACTATTGGGACTGACATTTTATTTCCTAGGGTATTTTACGGATTTTCTCGTGCCTAAGTTTTGGGTGATCTTTGGTTTTTTAGCTATACTCACGTTAATTGCTTACGTAGCTTCTTTAATCGGCATAAAAATGGGCGGCGAAATATCAACTTATGTCGTGCTGGGGGTTTTGATTGTTAAGTTGCTTTTCGCTATGGGTTTTGTTTGGATTTATTTATTGAAATTCAAGGTAAACAGCATAAATTTTGCCATCGAGTTTTTTTCTTTATATTTCTTATTTACTGCCTTTGAAGTTTATGGTTTGTTATTTAACTTGCGCCACCGAAATAAAACGTAAAAATCAGGCAATAAATGTTGTTTAGCCACATTTTAAATTCAAAAAAAATCAGATTAAGCGCTATTCCCGCTCTTTTTTTAACGTTTTTTATTTTTCGGGCTTTTGCAAGTGGTGAGTCCAATGCTTCAGATGCTTTTGCAAAAGTTCGGCACAATACCTCCGATACAACTTTTGAAAATAATTTCGAAACTGGTGCCGCAGTAAATGAACATGCCGATGGACAGGGTGAAGAGAAATTTGATCCGACTACAGCCATTATGGAACACATTGCCGATTCTCATGACTGGCATTTGTGGGGGCACACATCTATTCATTTGCCTGTTATTTTGTTTACCGATAAAGGGGCTGAATTTTTTTCTTCGGGAAAATTTGAACACGGGGAAAAAACGTATCAGGGAAAATATTACACTTACGGGTTACTTGAAGATAAAATCTATGCAGTCGATTCAGCAGGAGCAATAGATAAAGAAGCAAGTGCACATGTTTATGATTTCTCTGTCACTAAAAACATTGCTGCAATCTGGGTATCAGTCATCTTATTACTGATTATTTTCAGGAGTGTTGCCTCCGCGTATGCTAAACGCGAGGGAAAAGCACCAAAAGGCTTACAGTCTTTTATCGAGCCGATTATTGTATTTGTTCGTGATGACATTGCCAGGCCAAACATCGGGTATAAGTATGCCAAATTTATGCCTCTTTTGCTAACCGTTTTCTTTTTTATTTGGATCAACAACTTATTGGGCTTGTTGCCGATATTCCCGGGAGGAGCCAATGTTACCGGAAATATCTTTATGACGTTTGTACTTGCTTTTATTGTATTACTGGCAGTAAATCTGAATGGCAATAAATATTATTGGAAACATATTTTAATGCCCGATGTGCCGTGGTGGCTTTATCCAATTATGATTCCGGTTGAAATTATTGGGGTTATCTCAAAGCCATTCGCTTTAATGATTCGTTTGTATGCGAATATTTCTGCCGGGCACATTATTGTATTGAGCTTAATTGCATTGATTTTTATATTCAAATCGTTGGCGATAGCGCCGGTATCAGTAGCTTTCGTTTTATTTATGGATGTTCTGGAGCTGTTAGTGGCATTTCTTCAGGCGTTTATTTTTACTATGCTTACCGCTTTGTTTATTGGGACAGCGGTTGATGAGCATGCACATTAGTATCATTTTTTAACTATATAAATTAATAATTATGGTAGGTTCAATTGCTGCATTAGGTGCAGGTTTAGCAGTTATCGGTGCAGGCATCGGTATTGGCCAGGTTGGTGGCAAAGCAATGGAAGGTATTGCTCGTCAGCCAGAGGCCGCTTCAAAAATTCAAACCGCTATGATCATCGCGGCAGCCCTTGTAGAAGGTGTTGCATTGTTTGGTGTGGTAGTGGCATTGTTGGGCAATAACCCACAATAAAAATGCTTAGAGCTTTGGAGAATTAACGTTTGGTTATTTCTCCGGCTCTATTTCTCAGATTTATAAAATGCTATACATATAAAAATGGAAGAATTATTCGAAGGTATATTAAATCATCATCTTGGTTTTGTAGTCTGGTCTTCATTAGCCTTTTTAATTTTACTTCTTCTGCTAAAAAAACTGGCTTGGAAACCCATTTTAACTGCTATCAAAGAGCGTGAACGCTCCATTGAAACAGCTTTGGAATCGGCTCAAATGGCAAAAGATGAGATGGCCCGCCTAACATCAGAAAATGAAACCTTATTGAAAGAAGCACGTGCAGAGCGTGATTTGATTTTAAAGGAAGCGAAACACTTAAAAGACCAAATCGTGGCCGAAGCGAAGGCACAGGCTCATTCCGAAGGCGCAAAGATGATTGAAAAGGCTCGTGTTGAAATTGAAAACCAAAAGACAGCCGCCTTGGCAGAAGTAAAGAACCAGGTTTCAAGCTTATCTATTGAAATTGCAGAGAAAGTGTTGCGTAAGCAATTGGAAAACAAAAATGCGCAAGAGGCATTGGTAAGTGATTTGATAAAACAAGTGAAATTGAATTAATTTTGATAATTAGTCAATGTGCTAATTTGCTAATGAAAATATGTCTGAAATACAAGTAGCATCCCGGTACGCCAAATCACTCATTGATCTTGCCGAAGAGCAAAAATCGCTTGAAGCAGTTAAAAAGGATATTGAATCATTCGTGCAGGTAGTTAAGGCAAATTCGGAACTAAGGGCAGTGTTGGGAAATCCTATTGTGGGTCCGGATAAGAAAAATGCCATTCTACAGGCAATTTTTGCTTCTATGAACCCCTTGGTGCTGGGCTTTTTCAGGATAGTAATCAAT
>JANWIB010000153.1 GCA_025450155.1 Sphingobacteriaceae bacterium | reverse complement strand
GGAACTAATTTACCCTCTATAACAAATAACCCCGGATCAATATTGCTGGTGATATACGCATTCACCTCGCTAAATATTTTTTGTTGCTTTACCAAGTTATTCAGCAATCTGGACGAGTTCCCACGGGATAAAATATCTGAAATCAGATCACTTTCATAATATCCAGATTCTAAACGTCCGGGCATGTGAAAAGTCATATATAACGAGTCTGCCGGCACATCGGCGGTAATCGTTTGTCTGCGTTCCTGTATTTGCAAGGGTTCTACAGGCAAAGTTCTTGCAGTCTTTTTTCTGACAGGAATTGAAGCAAACCACTTTTGGGCCAATTGTTTAACTTCCTCTAATTTTACCGCTCCCGCAACCACTAAAATTGCGTTGGACGGATGATAATATCTTTCAAAAAAAGCCTTTACATCTTCGATTGTGGCCTGCTCAATATGGGCAAGCTCTTTACCAATGGTTGCCCACTGATAAGGATGTTTCTGATAAGCTAACGGACGGAGTTTTAGCCAGACATCGCCGTAAGGCTGATTCAGATAACGTTGTTTAAACTCCTCGCAAACTACATTTCGCTGCACATCCAAACTCTTTTCAGAAAAAGCGAGGCTTAGCATTCGGTCGCTTTCCAGCCAAAAAGCAGTTTCAAGGTTTACTGCCGGAAGTTGAATATAATAGTTCGTGATGTCGTTATTGGTAAAGGCATTATTTTCACCCCCTACCCGTTGCAAGGGTTCATCGTATGATGGGATATTGACTGAACCCCCAAACATTAGATGCTCAAACAAATGCGCAAAACCTGTTTTATCAGCGTCTTCATCACGAGCACCTACATCATACAACACATTAACAACAGCCATGGGCGTTGTTGTATCTTCATGAACCAACACCCGTAATCCGTTATCTAAAGTAAATCGGTCGAAATGAACCATATCTTAGTTTAAACAATGAGCCCACAAAGGTAGAAGTTAAAATCTATTTCTTTTCAATTCAGTTGCATCTATAGTAATCTACTCGAAGAGTCTTTATCTTTGCACTAATGAGTACTGCCGATTTGTTGCAACGAGCGCTTCAATTTGATTTTCTTACCCAAGAAGAAGGCGTTTATCTTTTTAAGAACGCAAGCACTCCGGACTTAATGTATGCAGCCAATGAGCTGAGAAAAAAACAAGTTCCGCATGGAAAAGTAACGTGGCAAATTGATCGCAATGTTAATACAACCAATGTTTGCATTGCTAATTGTAAGTTTTGCAATTTTTTTCGTCGTCCCGGGCACGAGGAGAGTTATATAACCGGTATAGAAACTTATAAGCAGAAAATTGAAGAAACTTTCCGGTACGGAGGCGATCAACTCCTGCTTCAGGGAGGTCATCATCCGGAGTTGGGCTTAAAATTTTATGTTGATCTATTTAAGCAGTTAAAAGATTTATATCCAACATTAAAATTACATTCATTAGGCCCTCCTGAAATTGCCCATATTGCCAAGTTAGATGGATTGACCCATACTGAAGTTTTAAATGTACTGAAAGAGTCAGGCCTTGACTCATTACCCGGAGCGGGTGCCGAAATTTTAAATGATCGTGTGAGGCGATTAATATCTAAAGGAAAATGTGGTGGACAGGAATGGCTTGATGTGATGCGGGCAGCCCATCAATTAGCTATACCTTCATCGGCTACCATGATGTTTGGGCATGTAGAAACTATCGAAGAACGTTTTGAACATTTAGTGTGGATCAGAGAAGTACAGTCTGAAAAACCAGAAAACACCCAAGGATTTACTGCCTTTATCCCATGGCCTTTTCAGGATGATGGAACTTTATTGAAAAAAGTAAGAGGAATTACCAATCAGGTTACTTCAGATGAATACATTCGCATGATTGCGCTAAGCCGTATCATGCTTCCAAACATTAAAAACATTCAGGCTTCCTGGTTAACGGTTGGCAAACAAGTAGCACAAATCTGCCTTCATGCTGGCGCCAACGATTTTGGATCAATCATGATTGAAGAAAATGTAGTTTCTGCCGCCGGAGCGCCTCACCGATTTACTGCCAATGGAATTCAGGAAGCTATAAAAGAAGCCGGATTTGAGCCGCAGCTTAGAAATCAGAAATACGAATTCAGGGAAATCCCCAAAGAAATGGAAGAGCAGTTGATAAATTATTAATTTGGGTAAATATGCTATCTAAAAATACTTTTTGGATAAACGCCTCTTTTTATTGGGTTATTAGTCTAATTTGTTCAATAAGTGCTTATTACATATTGTGGCTAATTATGCCAAATCATTATGTTTTTGGAACATTATATCGAATGTTTCTTTATCATTGGGAACATCCAATTCAATACATTAGCATAATCTGCTTTTCCTTTGGAATTATTGCTACCATCTTTACTTTAAAAACTAAAGCTCAACATCAGTGGAAACATACCTTAGTAATCGCCTTATTAACCATTATTATCAGCTCTCCGATTGGAGGCATATTATGGCACCTTCACGATATGCAGGCTGGATTCTTTCCTAATTTTTGGATTGAAAAACTGCAAGGAGGAATTTCAGAAGGATTACTACTTGGTTGGTTAATTATTTTACTCTCATTCCCCTATAATATTATAGGAATAATTGCAAGCCATTATATCATAAAATATCGCTTAAGACTACTCGAAAAACAACTCAAGGTAACAAATGGATAATATCGAATTAGATATAGAAGCTTTAATTTTTGCATCAGAAAATAGCATCGGCATAGAGGATATTCAACAGGTTTTGGAAATCACTCTTGAAAAAATGCTAACTAAAGAAGATATCTTGATATACATCGAACGCATCAAAGAAAAATACGCTTCCAATTATGCCATTGGTCTTGTAGAAATTAATAGCGGTTATCAATTCTTAACAAAGAAAAAACACCAGGCAATAATCAACCAATTACAAATTCAAAAATCAAAGAAGAAACTTAGTCAGGCGGCTTTAGAAACTCTGGCTATCATTGCTTATCGACAACCCATAACTAAGCTGGAAATTGAGCAGATAAGAGGCGTAAACTGCGATTATACCATTCAAAAACTTTTAGATAGAGAATTAATAACTATTACTGGGAAAGCCGATGCTATTGGGAAACCCCTGCTTTATAGTACAAGCGCTTTATTTATGGATTATTTTGGAATTAATGATAAATCGGAGCTGCCACAGCTCCATGAATTAACCGAACAAACGAATACAATTGGAGAGGTAAATGAATAATTCTGGTACCCTATTTTGGTAAATCTTATTTTCTATTATTTTTGAATAAATTATTTACACAATTAAAAACTTATTATTTTAGACAACTACAGCCAATAAAATTAAATCTCTCATCGTAATTAATTTGTTACATGAAAACGCCAAAAAAATCTGGGAAAATATCAAACCAGAAAACCGCCATTAACAAATCAAGTACTAAGTCGCCTATTACTCCAAACAACAAAATTGTGGACGATGAGGATGACTTTGATGTTCCGTTAGATGAAATTGAGGAACTGGATCGTTTTAATGATTTTGAAGACGAAGATGATTACTAATTAATTAAAATAAGATAACATTCTAAAGCATTCTCTTTATAAAGTGAATGCTTTTTTATTACAGGTAGAGGGATATACAATTACATGGAAATAATAAAAGTAAATACGAAACAAACAGCCAAAGAGTTTTTAGATACTGCCGCTATTGTATATAAAAATGATTCCATGTGGATTCGTCCACTGGATAAGGACATAGAAAGTGTTTTTGATCCCAATAAAAATAATTTTCACCAACATGGGATAGCCTGCAGGTGGATATTAAAAAAAGATGGCAAATTAATTGGTCGGATCGCAGCTTTCGTTAATAATAAAAAAGCATTTTCTTATCCTCAACCTACTGGTGGAATTGGTTTTTTTGAGTGTATTAACGATATTCAAGCCTCTTCATTTTTATTTGATACTGCAAAACATTGGCTGCAACAGCAAGGTATGGAAGCAATGGATGGCCCCATCAACTTTGGCGAAAACGATACCTTTTGGGGGTTACTTATAGAAGGGTTTACTCAACCCGCATATGGCATGAATTATCATCCACCCTACTATAAATCGCTATTTGAAAGTTATGGTTTTGTTTCGTTATATGAACAAATCACCAATCATTTAGAGATTAACAAGCCTTTTCCAGAACGATTTACAAAAATTGCTGAATGGGTATCACAAAAACCGGGTTATACTTTTGAACATTTGCGGGTAAACGAACTTGAAAAGTTTGCCGCAGACTTTACAGAGATTTATAATGATGCCTGGCAAAATTTTGAGAACTTTGTTCCCATTGCTAAAGAAACCGTGTTGCAAAGCTTTAAAAAAATGAAGCCTATTGCAGATGAACGGCTTATCTGGTTTGCTTATATCAATAACGAGCCCGCATCTTTTGTAGTAATTCTTCCCGATGCTAATCAAATTATTAAATCGTTCAATGGAAAGTTAGGGCTAATTGAGAAACTAAAATTTTTATATTATCAATGGAAAGGCGTTTCAAGAATGCGTGCCATTGTTATGGGTACTAAAAGAGCATATCAAAAACATGGCCTGGAGTCCGCTATATTTATAAAATTAAAAGAATATGTACTGCCATTAAAGCAGTACAAAGAACTTGAACTTTCCTGGGTAGGCGATTTCAATGAAAAAATGTTAGCCATACATGAAGCTACCGGAGCAACCTTCGGAAAGAAACACGTAACGATGAGAAAAATATTTAAATAAATACCCTGTCAAAAAGCCAGAGTAGTTTATTTATGAGGCAAGAACTTTAGATTGTCGTAGTTCCTCGTAAAGCTCAATCACTTTCTTTTGCAACTCTAAAACTTCCGACTCACGCTGCTGTAGTTTTTTGTTTGCTGTTTCTAATTCAGAAACATATTTCTCCTGCTGTTCCGAATCATTAAATGTAAGCAACTGCACTATACTCATCTCAAACAATTTTGAAATTTGCTCCAGGCGAGATAAATTAACATCCGTAATACCTGTTTCAATTTTAGAAAAAGCAGGAATTGAAATTTCCAACCGCTTCGCTACATCTTCCTGGCTCCAGCCCTTTTGGTGCCTTAATAATCTAATCTTTTTACCTAACGTTTTCATTTACACTGTTCTTTTAAATCTTTCTTAATGCATTTTCAGAGATTTTGTTTAAATCTATTCCCCCAAAATTTCCCGAACTCATTAAGAGCAAGTTTTTACCTTTATAATTAATATAACTCAAAAATCCTTCCAATATTTCGGGATTGTTGAAAAATTTTAACTTTTTGTTACCAAACGCATTTATCACGACACTTTCCGGGTACTCTTCCATTTT